>NZ_CAXUNQ010000002.1:13052-99883 GCF_964252615.1 uncultured Bradyrhizobium sp. | reverse complement strand
TGAACCAACTCATCGTCGATCGCGACAGTGAAATTGCTCGGTTGAATCAACAAAGAGAAGGTGATCTTTCACATTTTTCGGCTTTGGCTAGCCAAAGCGAAGTCGAGATTGCCCGGTTGAACCAACTCATCATCGATAGCGATGGAGAAATTGTCCGACTTAAGAAGTTCGTCGTCAATAATGAGAACGAGGCCGCCCGAGAGGTCAATCAACTGGTCAGCGACGGCGAAATCAAAGCCGTTCATCTGAATGGGATGATCTCCGATCTAACCGAAGAACTGCGTTCGGCAAACGATCGCGCAATTCTTCAGCGCAAGGAAGCTTGGTCGCGCGAAGCCGATTTGAAGGCTCGTGTAGTTGACCTCGAAAACACCCTCGGCCATATCACCCAATCGACGGCGTGGAAAATAACCAGGCCCTTTCGGCTGTTTTTTGCACGTCTCCCCAGAAGCGCCCGCTTCTTAAGGCGATCGCTCAAATTCCTCTGGTGGACATTATCGCTTCAACTGAACTCGCGGCTAAAGCAAATGCGGCATTCCAGGCAACGGTTGCCGCAACCGATGATGATCGCTGTCGATCATGCGCTGGACGAGGCGTCAACGCTGTCGTCTTTCGAGTCAGCCTCTGCCTTCAAAAGTGACGGCGCCGAGGAAAAACCGGACCGGCCAATTATCGAGCACGAACGGACACCGAATCGGCATCCTGACAAAGCATCTTCGGAATCGAAGGGCATTGCTCCGGTTTTAGAGTGCTTGCCAGACGTCTTGACGTCGTCCACCGGCTCATTGCCTGAACATGCCGACGATACGCAGGTAGCATCGGCTTCGATAAGCAACACGGTGCAAATCCGCGAGGCGGCACCGAATCGGACTGCGGCGGAAGCCGCGCTTGAGGCGGAAGCGACTATCCCTGGCTTGGGCGGCTTGCCGCCTGCCCCTCCTACGTTACATGCCGAGCTGTTGCTCCAAGGTGTCGAAACCCCGGAGCCGCCGCCTTCGGCGATCAACATTGAGCAGGTTCTGGCACGGATTGAGGATTTCGAAGGCCGCGTGCGCGAACTCGCCTCAACTGTTTCCTTGTTAGGTACGCCGGCCCCTCAATCCCACATCGCCGACCGGGGTCCGGAGGTTCATCAGCTCGGTATCGGGCTTGAGCGGGAGTCGGCGCGAATTCAGCACGTTGAAAATTGCGTGCTCCACCTGACGTCCATTGTCGAGCTTGAACGTCATCGGACAGATTACGCTCTGCTCGGCGTCGATGGCATGCTGAAGGAGATCGAACTTTATCATAAGACGCGCGCCAGAACGGACTACAATAGCGCGTTCGAGCAACAAGCACCTCTGGTTTCGATCTGCGTTTCCACAATGAACCGGTCGGATATCTTGATCGAACGCTGCTTGAATTCGCTGGTTAACCAGAGTTATCGCAACATCCAGATCATCGTGGTCGGCGATCATTGTACCGACGACACCGGGTCGCGTATCGCCCGTTTACGTGATGACCGCATATCGTTTCACAACCTGTCTTCAAGAGGACCCTACCCTCCGCCCGGACATGATCGATGGATGGTAGCCGGCACAAATGCGATAAATGCCGCAATGTCCATGTGTGAAGGACAGTTTGTCACGCACCTTGACGACGACGATGCTGCCACGATCGATAGAGTTGAAACTCTGCTGAACGCCGCGCAACGGCACAAAGCGGATTTCTGCTGGCACCCGTTCTGGTATGAAAACAAGGATGGTTCCTGGTACCGGCTAGGAGACGGTCGGTTCGAGCTCGGTCAAATCACCACAGGATCGACCTTCTATCATCGTTATTTCACAAAATTCCCCTGGGATGTGTTCGCGTATCGGACTCGCGAGCCAGGCGACTGGAACAGGCTCCGGAAGATAAGGGCGCTACGACCGAATCTTCATTTCGTTGATCGGCCGCTTATGTTTCACTATAGCGAAGGAAGCCAGCGACCGTTTACTCCCCGTAACGGCGAGCTGTTCGTGGAGTAGGTTTGTCTTGATCACGATTCACATGACGACATATTCGCGGCACAAATCCGGTTTGCTGCGCGCAGCAATCGAGTCAGTGCTCTCGCAGGATTTTGCGGACTTCGAATTTATCGTGTGTGACGATGCGAGCAATGATGGCTCGGCGGAGTACTTGAAAACGGTTGCGGATTCCGATCCCAGGATTCGAATTTTACGCAACGAACGAAATCTGAATAATGTTGCGATTTCCCTCGGTCGATGTCTGGCCGCTTCCGATCCGAACCGCCAATTCGTCAGTTGGATGTTCGACGATTGCGTTCTACGCCCGGGAGCGCTGGATAAACTGGCACGCCGCATTCGGGAATCTCCGACGGAGGTCCTATTTGGCGTCACCGACGTTTACCTCAAAGATGGAAGTGCTTTCAAAGTAGGAGAGAAGTCGCCCTCCGAGATACGCCGCAAAATCAAACATTCGTCCGTGCTGGTTCCGAATGCCGGTATCATGGTTGACCGTCACGTATTCGATACCGTCGGCTGGTACGATCCAAGCATCGTCCTACGCCGGTCCTGCGACTGGGATTTATTCCGCAGAATGATATCCGCGGGAATTTCGTTCGACACCATTCCAGATGTTCTGGTGGAAGAGCATGGTGAAACCCAAACGGATTCATTAAGAAACAGCTTTACCACCACGTTCGATATCATGCGCCGCTTTGCATCCGCTCGAGACGCGGCCGGCCTTGTTCTTAACCTCCAGAATTGTCTGAGCATGCCGATCGACTGGATCCCACCGGGAGACTGGAGCAAGGATGAGCTCACCCTCATTCAGTTCATGTTTCTGGAATACTTCGTTGCGATAGCGGATATTCCTCGAGCCTTTCGCTGGGCCAAGCGACTGGCATCCGAACTCGACAAGCCATCGCTATCGCTGAGCAATTTGAGTATTATGAGTGACTCGAATAATGGTAATCAGTCCCTGTTGGCGGCGGGCGCGTATTGCGGTGTCTTGCTGGGCCTGTACAAGCAAGCTCTTGCCGAGCGGAGCTTGACAGCCTGATCAACCGCCTTCTACTTTTTCAGTTTTGACGGGGACTCATAGAAAATATGAATGATTCAACGGACATCATGGTAGAGAACGCTTTCTCGGTCGGATTTCCCCGGCCGGGCTTCGAACACCTCGACCTTGATGAAGCCGAGCTACGTGCGGAAGCGAGTGTTCGCTATATTTACTGTTCAGGAATCGAAGCATGGAGCCGCGACGAATTCCGGCACACTTTGACTGCGATCATGAGAATATTGCAGCCGGCCGGCGTTGTCCGGATTGCGACCCCCGACCTGGATTCAACAGTCTATGGGTACCTGCTGGATTGGAACCGCGAGCAATTGCCCGGCACGACCCGCGCGCAGCGATTGAACGATTGGAGAAAGAGCGTAACGGCTCAGTTCATTTTCAACGAAGACGATCTCCGGGCTGAACTCGAGAACGCCGGTTTCGTCGACATCTGGCGGCTTGTTGCCGGAGCATCCTCAATCGAGGTTTTTCTTGATTGCGAGGAGGACGCCACCGCGCTCGTGCTCGAGGCACGAAAACCGGCGTCGATGAATGGCTGAGAAAATTCCTTTCCTGAAGCCCAATCCGGCCAAGCTAAGCCAACTCCTGGACCAGCTGGCTGAAATCGAGGCCTCCAACATCTTCAGCAATTACGGTCCTGTCAACACGCGCCTCGAGCAATCGCTTACGCGAGAGTTTTTTGGCGGCCGTGGAGCCTGCGTCAGCGTTTGCAACGCCACGATCGGACTCATGCTCGCAATCCGGATGGCTATCGGTGCCGCAAGCAATAAAACTCGGCGTTATGCGCTGATGCCGTCATTTACCTTCGCCGCCACCGCTCACTCCGCGATCTGGGCCGGCTTGACCCCTATGTTATGCGATATCGAACCGGACACCTGGCTCGCATCGGCTTCCGCCGAAAAAGAACTGCTTGATAGATACGGTGATAAAATCGCCGTCATTGTTCCCTATGCGGCTCTCGGAAATAATCTTGATCTGAGCCGTTACGAACAGCTCTCCGACGATTACGGCGTTCCGATCGTCGTCGATGCGGCCGCATCACTCGGATCGCTGGATGACGACGGTAATAATTTCGGTACGGGGTTTCGTCATCCGATTGTATTTTCGATGCATGTCACCAAGACGTTTGCAACATCCGAAGCCGGGCTGATCTACTGTGCAAATACATCGTCGATCGACACCCTGCGAGCGATGGGGAATTTCGGATTCGATCGACCCCGCACCGCGACGATGCCGGGCCTGAACTCGAAATTGAGCGAGGTGGCGGCGCTGCTTGCCCTGCAAAAGCTCCAGGGTTTCGATCAGATCGTCAAGAGCCGGCTTCAGCGCGTCAAACTTTACCAAGAGATGCTCAAGGGGTGGGTTTTCCAGCGCCGGATAGGACAAAGCCATGCGCACCAGTTTGTCTCGGCGCTGATTCCGGCGCTTTACGCAACCCGTCGGGAGCACGTCTTCCAACAGCTCGCATCTCAAGGGATAGGATTCGGCCGATATTTCGATCCTCATTTGGCGGATCAACCTTATTTCAGGGACCTTTGCGTTTTCGGCGAGCTTCCAGAAACCCAAAACGTCGCAAGTCGAATCATTTCGCTTCCACTGTCGGATTCCATGCCCGAGGCTGACATCGCGAGGGTGTGCCATGTTCTGCATGACGCCTGTAGTTAATTTCGACGAGCTGCAATACACTGATTTGCCAACGTCCAGGAACTGCCAGGGATATCGAACGCTATGGAAATTCTAGGCGGCCGCTATCTGACCGAGGGCGATCTTGCGCATCGTGGGATAAAGAAAGTCGGCAGCAACGTTCGCGTGCATGAAACGGCGATACTTGTCGATCTCGAGCGGATTGAAATAGGATCCAACGTCAGAATTGATCCCTATTGCGTGCTGAGTGCCGCTGCAGGTCATATCAGGCTCGGGAACTATATCCACATTGGAAGCCACAACGTAACGGTGGGCGGGGGCGGCGTTGAATTTGCGGATTTCGTCAATTTGTCCCAAGCCGTTCGCATCTATTCCGTGAACGACGACTATAGCGGCGAAAGCCTTACCAGCCCGATGATTCCCCGGCACCTTTCCCACACCATTTCCGGAGCGGTAAGACTTGGCCGCCACGTGATTGTCGGCTCCGGAAGCGTCATTCTTCCACGGGTTACGATTGGAGACGGCTGCGCGATAGGTGCGCTCTCACTGGTCAACGGTAGTTTGCCCGATTGGGGCATTTACGCCGGCGTTCCCGTGCGGCTGATCCGGGCTCGCAGCCGACGGTTGCTCGCGGATGAAGCCGCGCTGATCGAAACCGGGTCGTAGAAGCGTTTCCCCGCAACAAAGGCCTCGCTTGGTGCAAAGCTCGACAATCACGCCCTATGCCTTGAGCGGAACGACAGCGGGCCGCCTTCTGATCATTGACGATTTCTATCCGAACCTCACCACCGGCTTCAGGATCGCCGAGTACAATCACTATCTTCGGGTCTTTCCGGATCTTCTGATTGCATCCACCAGCAGTGATTTTAAACGGCAGCATGCCGTCTTTGCTAGACTTTATCCCGACGTGCAAGGCCGTGTTGTCGCTTTTGACCCGGCCATACTGCCCAATGCCAAGCTCTGCTTTTTTAACTTTCTCAACAACACGCACTACCACGTCGATGCTCTGGAAGCTGCCGGCCTTCCCTTTGTGTTTACGCTCTATCCGGGAGGCGGATTCGAACTTGAAAGCGATGCCGCGAAATCCAAGCTGACCCGCGTATTGGGATCTCCCATGTTACGGGCGGTCATTTCGACTCAGCCGATCACGACCGACGTTCTTCGGCTCATGCAATGCCCCGTTGACGTCCATGAGCTATATGGTGTCGTGATTAACCCCGCCTATTTTCGTCCATCTAATCCAGAACTGCGGCGTACAATTAACTCTGGCGATCGTGCGCCGAAGATCTGCTTTGTTGCGCACAGATACGATCCAGGGGGGAGCACGAAGGGTTATCCGGTATTCATCGACGTTTGCGCGAAACTTGTCGATCGTCATCCTGGTATTGAATTTGCCGTTGTCGGCAACTATGGGCCCGGTGATCTCGATATTCCGCCACAACTCGCCGGCAGCCTGCAATTCAAAGGCTTGATGGCAACTTCGCAGCTCCGTCAGTTCTTGCTGACCCAGGATTTGATGATTTCGCCCAATCAGCCATATACGGTATCGGGAGCAGCGTTCGACGGCTTTCCCACCGCTTCTTGCGTGGAAGCGTCGCTATGCGGCGTCGCCGTTTTATGCGCCGACGAACTTAATTTGAATCGTTTTTACGGCCCTGACGAGATGATGATTTGTGAGCCCGAAGCATCGGCGATATTGCGGATAATCGAACCGCTGCTGGAAAATCCGTCGCTCCTTACGCAAATCGGCGAGCACGGCAGAAAAAAAAGTGCCTTGCTGTTTTCGGCACAGGCTCAGTTGCTGCCCCGAACGCGAATATTGCGTGATGCTGCAGCTCAAGAAGGGTTCATCGCGTAAGCTTGCATCCGTCCGCGCTCGATAGCTATTTCTTCACAGCAGTTATTTCACCAAGTGCGGCGCCCGGCAGCAGTCGGTGCCTCGGCAAAGGACGTCTACAATCGGTTCGGTCAGACCTTTGAAGCTTGCTCATATTCCTGGTCAACGCTTCAAAGAAGAATAAACCGGTTACTTGCGGGGAGATATCGACGAACTTCCTGCGAACAATGGCGCTGCCCGTTAACGATAAGCAAACCATTTATCATCGGTTAATGGGCAGCCTGTTCGAAATGCTCTGTAAGTCCAACATCCGATTGAATTCCTGCGCCTTGATTCGTGCTGTATCGCACGGCGCTTCACATTGTCGAGCGGCACGGTGGCAACTGCCCCGAAACATCCTGAACTTTCGATGATCAAAGGCCGTAAACAAATCATCACCTGGGCCTCGACAAATTGAAGACTAATTGGAGCGTGACTTAAATTCCTCGCTGGCATCTTTTTCCCGGGGATGGGGGAGAAACAAGATGTCAAAAAAAACACGCTTGATGATATTTATGCGCCCGAAATCGTGGACGATGCAATCGCAACACCCGACGGGGCGATCGTTCCCGTTTATGCGTCGAGTTATGCCGGGTTGAATTCCTATCGGCCTTACCAGTGGTATCTCGACGGAAAACTGACGATCGGCGGCAATGCCTTCGGCGCCAACGTCGATAAAATTTCCACCCAATATACCGGGTCGGGCGTCAAGGTCGGCATCATCGATCAGGGGTTCGACATCTCGAACATCGACCTGATCGGGCGTTTCGACCTCACGCTGAGTTACGATCCCCGCGACACGACGGTCAGCAATATTGCTCCCGACGGTGCGGCCGACGCGCATGGAACCTGGGTAGCTGGTGTTCTCGGCGCATCGGCGATCAATGAGGTGGGCGCGATCGGTGTTGCTCCTGATGCGACCCTGGTTGGATATTACGCAAGGTTTGGATTGGGGGGATCATCTTCCAGCGAGTTGGCGAAGTTGCTCGCGCTCCAGGTCAACGTCGACGTCTCCAATAGCAGCTGGGGTTACAGCACCGCGTTCGCCGATAACTTCATGAACGCATCGTGGGCGCCGGTGGAAAACGCAATTATCAATGCCGCCACACATGGCCGCAACGCTCTTGGAACCATTTATGTTTTCGCCGCCGGCAATGATCGCCAGTTTACGCCGAACACGGCTTCGGACGGTGACAACACCAACAATCACAGTCTGACCAATAGCCGTTTCGTCATTACCGCGGCTGCATCGACGGCTGACGGGCATATTGCGTCTTTCAGCACGCCGGGTGCATCGGTTTTGGTAACGGCTCCGGGCGACGCCATCCTGACGACCACACTCGACAACGGTGACGGCAACCGCACCAACGATTACGCCGTCGTCAGCGGCACCTCTTTTGCCGCTCCCATCGTGTCGGGTGTGGTGGCGATGATGCTCCAGGCCAATCCGGACCTCGGCTACCGTGACGTCCAGGAGATCCTGGCGCTTTCATCCCAGAAGATTGACCCCGGCTCGCCGGGCTGGGTAACCAACGGCGCCAGCAACTGGAATGGCGGCGGCAACCTTGTAAGCCATGACTTCGGCTTTGGGCTGGTCGACGCGCATGCAGCCGTTCGCCTAGCTGAAACATGGACCTTGCAGAACACTGCGGCCAATGAGCGGGTGATCAGTACAACGGGAATCATCGGGCCGAACACCGCACTGTCGCAGTCGGGCGTCAACGAGTACGTGGCGACGGTTTCCGGAAATCATCAGCACTTTGCCATCGATTGGGTGGAACTGGACGTCACGCTTAAAAATGCGCACAACGGCGACCTAAAAATCGAGCTCATCAGCCCGGACGGTACCGACAGCGTTCTGCTGGATCATCCGGCCGGAGGTACAAACGCGTCCAGCAATCTGAATTTTACGTTCTCGACCAATCACAACTGGGGCGAAGCGCCAAATGGCGACTGGAAGGTCGTCATCCACGATACCGGTACTGGCGGCAGCGATTCGATCGTTTCCTGTTCGCTCAGGATCTACGGTGACGATCACGGCACCAACGACACGTACTATTACACCGATGACTTCGCAACGTTGTCCGGAAACCGCGGCGTCCTCACCGATAGCGCAGGTAACGACACCATCAACGCCGCGCCGGTCACGACCGACCTGATGCTGGATCTCAACTCAGGCCACGCCTCCGTTATTGCGGGCCGGCAAGTTGTCGTCGCCGCGGATACGGTGATCGAGAACGCATTCGGCGGCGACGGAAACGACCACATCATCGGCAACGACGCTGATAACCATCTGTCCGGCGGGCATGGGCATAACACGCTGGAAGGCGGCGCCGGAAGCGACGTCCTGGACGGCGGGCCGGATGGCAGCATTCTTATAGGCGGTATCGGAAACGATATTTACGATGTCAGGTCTTCGGGCGACACCGTTATCGAGAATTCTTAGTAAAGGCACCGACGCTGCTCTTGTCTATATCGACCACTATACGCTTTCTGCGAATGTGGAAAACGGCCTGGCTGAGCTGATCGGCGGACAGACCCTTTCCGGAAACGCTCTCGACAATTGGCTGCTTGGAAACGTCGGTAATGACACGCTGATCGGCGGCGCAGGCAACGACTCCATCGATGGCGGCACCGGAAATGACGCCATGATCGGCGGCATTGGCTACGACATTTATGTCGTGGATTCCGTCAACGACACCATCATCGAGCATGCCGGCGAAGGCAGCGACGTCGCATATGTCCAGATCAGCGGTTACACGCTCGCCCACAATGTCGAGGTAGACGCCGTCGTTGTCGCCGCCGATACGACACTCACCGGAAACGACGCGGACAATACCCTTTGGGGCAACATCGGCAACGATACGCTGATCGGCGGCGGAGGAGGCGACGTTCTGCTGGGCGGTTCGGGCGCCGATACCATGATCGGAGGTTCGGGCGGCGACATTTACGCCATCGACAACCTCAGCGACGCCATAGTCGAGCACCCCGGCGAAGGATTGGACATCGCATTCACGACCGTGAGCGGATATGTACTTTCGGACAATGTCGAAGTAGGCGCCATCGCAATTTCCACGGGGGCGACGCTTACCACCGGCCACGGAGATACCGTGCTCTGGGGAAATGTCGGTGACGATACGCTGATCGGTCAGGGCGGCGGCGATGTGCTCATCGGCGGCGTCGGTGCCGACACCATGGTCGGAAATGCCGGCAACGATATCTATGTTGCAGACAATATCGGTGACAAGGTCATCGAACACGCCGGCGAAGGTACCGACACGGTTTACGTCTGGGCCAGCGGCTACACGATGGACGACAACGTCGAGGTCGGCGCAATCGGAAATGCCAGCGCGATGACGCTGTCGGGCAACAGCGGGGACAACTGGCTGTGGGGGAATGCAGGGAACGACACTTTGATCGGTGGCGGCGGCAACGACTTTATCTCGGGCGGCGCCGGGACCGATACGCTTATCGGTGGCACCGGTGACGACATCATCATTGTCGACAACGTCAACGATTTGGTCGTCGAGAATGCCAATGAGGGAACCGATACCGTCCTGACGCTGATCAAGGACTATACCCTTGCCGCGAACGTGGAAGTTGGCGGTATCCTTGCGACCGACGGTGCAACCTTGCACGCCAATGACCAGGGCAACTCGCTTTGGGCTGGCGAGGGCAACGACATCCTGATCGGCGGAGCCGGCAACGACATGCTAAGCGGTGGCGCCGGCCATGACATCCTCAATGGCAATGCCGGCAGCGATACGTTTGTCTTCCAGTTCAACCAGGCCGATGGCGATATGGTCACCGACTTCGCCGGAAGCAGCATCGGAGAAAACGACCAGCTGATTTTTTCAGGCTACGGGTCGGCCGAAGCCGGTGCGAAGTTCATCCAGATTGACGATACGCACTGGGAAATCGCCTCGGCGGACGGTCTGGTTCACGAACAGATCACACTGCAGAGCCATGCCGCGATCACCGCCAACGACTGGCATTTCGTGTGATGGAAGAACGCGGGGCAGGACGGCGGTATGGGGCGGTTAGCACACCTACCCTTGTTTAAGAGATGATGATATCCGAGCCTGACAGCATGACGCGGAGCTGGCTCGGTGCCAAGGAATTTACGCTTACGGCCAGTATGGGCCGCACCGGAAAGCTGATGATGCGTGAAATCTCGTAGCATTCCGCTCAGGCAGGCGGCCCTCGCATCTGCAAATTGGCCAATGCATTGCCGCGCGTCAATCGGCAAGTTCAACGAGAACCGGCTGATGATCGGATGCGCGGGTCACGCCGTCGATCTGCACACGACAAATGCGATGAGCCAGGTCTTCGGTGACGAAGATGAAATCGCGGCAATCTGCGCCGTTCGGCCATTGCGCATCATCGTAGAGACCGCAGGTCGGTTGATGGGGTTGACCGGTGTGGCAGATCATCCATGCATCGCGATAGTTCGGTCCCGTCCGCGACGATCCATGAAGCACGGCATGCTGGGGATCGGACGCATCGAAATTGAAGTCGCCGCACAGAATTCCAGACGAGGCGATCACCTGCCTTCCATAAGGCTCGCGCGTGTCGGCGGCTTGCCGATAGGTGGAAGCCTCCTCCTGCAAATCCAGCAACCGACCGATCTGTGCGTCGCGTTGCGCCGCCGAATAATATTCCAGGTGCGTATTGGTAACGCGTAGCGTCCCAAAAGCGGCCTGCACGGTAACCTCGAGCGCCTGCCGCCGCATGCTGCGCGGCGAGGCGTCCTGCGGCCAGGGCAGAAGGTGGCTGGCGACCTGCAGGACCGGCAGCCGTGACAGCGTCATGTTGCCGAAGCGATGAGCCCTGCCTTTGCTGTCGATGGTTTCGATGGCTGGCAGAAAGACTGCCCGATGTTCAGGCAGCAGCGCGGCAAGCTGGGCGCCCTGGTCATTGCCGAGATCCAGGCTGAGGAAGCCGTCCGACACCTCCTGAAAGCAGAACACGTCCGCGTCGGCCAGCGATCTGGCAGTCGAAACGATCCGCTCCAGATCGATGACGCCGTCGCAGCCTTTGCCGCACTGGATATTCCAGGTGATCAGACGCATCAGCGAATACCCGCACGCATGAAAGACTGCACGAATTGCCGTTGGAACAGCAGAAACGCGATCAGCAGCGGCGCCATCGTCATCACCGTCGCCGCGGTGATGATCGACCAGTCGACACCAGTTTCCGGCGCGCCGAACACGGCAAGTCCAACCGTCAACGGCCGGCTTCCCACCGAATTGGTCACGATCAGCGGCCACAGGAAGTTGTTCCAATGATAGCTGATCGAGACCAGCCCAAAGGCGACATAGGTCGGGCGGGCAAGCGGAACATATACCCGCCAGAGAATTTGCAAGGAGCTCGCGCCTTCGACACGGGCTGCGTCGACCAGTTCTTGCGGGATGCCTTTGAAGGTCTGCCGCAGCAGGAAAATCGCAAATGCACTGGCCAGATACGGCAACGCAATCGCCGGTATGGTATCGAGCAGCCCGAGCGCACTGATGGCGCGGTAGTTCTCCACGATCAGGACGTCCGGCATGATCATCAACTGCAGCAGAACGAGCGCGAATGCGATGCCGCTGCCCCTGAATTTGAACCGCGCGAAACCATAGGCTGCGAGCGTGGACAGAACCAGTTGTCCGGCCAACACCAGGCTGACCAGCACAATGGTGTTGAGGTAATATCGCCCAAATGGCGCCTGGCTCCAGGCGCGCACAAAGTTCTCAAGCGTCCACGGCGCCGACAGGCTGAACGACGTTGCATAGGCTGCGGGATGAAACGCGCTCCAGAATGCGTAGGCGAGCGGCGCAAGCCAGACCAGCGCCAGCAGCCAGGCGGCAATGGCTTCGAGGGGATGCGTCCTCTCGTTCATTGATAGTGAATCCTGCGGTCGAGATATCCGAATTTTATCAGCGCCAGCGTACCGAGGACGACCAGAAGCACCACCGTCAAGGTCGCTGCATAAGCAGCGTCCTGAAACGTGAAGGCCACCTCGTAAATGTAGTATAGCAGCAGCGAACTTGCATTGCTCGGACCTCCCTTTGTCATAATGACGAGGTGATCGACCAGCTTGAACGAGTTGATGACCGCATTGATCGCCACAAACAGCGTCGTCGGCATCAGCAGCGGAAACGTGATCCGGCGGAACGTGTACCAGCGGCTGGCGCCCTCGACCGCAGCCGCTTCTTCCAGATCAGGAGAAAGCTGCTGCAGCGCGGCGAGATAGAAGATCATGAAGAAGCCGGCCTCCTTCCAGATCACCATGACTATCAGACAGCCCATCACGGTGGACGGATCGCCGAGCCAGTTCCAGCCCGCAAGGCCCACGAAACCGCGTAGCTGGTCCAACAATCCATAATCCGGCGTATAGAAGAACAGCCAGATGTTAGCCACCGCGATCATCGGCAGTACGGTTGGGGTGAAATAGGCTAGTCGCAGAAACCCGCGCCCGCGGATGTTGCGGTTGACCCAGATCGCCATCAGAAGCGCGAGCGCGATCGAGGTCGGGACGGTGCCCAGCGCAAACCAGAAGTTATTGGTCAACGCTCTCCAGAAGATGGCATCCTCGAACATCGCCCGGTAATTGTCGAAGCCGACGAACAGCTCTCCGCCGCTGCGCCGGGCGATGAAAAAGCTGTGCCTGATCGTCGCCACGATCGGGTAATGCGTGAAAGCCGCCAGCAACACCGCCGCGGGAAGCAGCAGCAGCCAGGCGGTTACCGCATTCCACCCGGCCTGTGAATTTGGTTGGCGGGTGGCGACTGACGATAGGGTGATCTGATCCGTCATCCGTGCGATGCCGAGCGGCGGCGCGCTGCCGTCCGGCATTCTTTGCCTTTGCTATTTATATGCCTTCAACACGCGATCCGCCTGTTGTTGCGCGGCCGCCAGCGCATCCTGCGGCTTTTGCGTACCCGTTACCGCCGACTGCACGGCATCGTTGACGAATTTGTAGATGCGGCCGTTCTCGTGGACCGACAATTCGGGCACCGCGTGATCGAGCTGGTCGCGTGCGACAATGGCAGCCGGGAAATCCTTAGCATACTTCTCCATCGCCGGCGTCTTGTAGGCAGCCGGCGATACTGCGACATATCCGGTCTTGATGCTCCATTCGGCGGCGCGCTCCGGCGTCGTCATCCACTGGATGAATTTCACCGCGGCTTTCTGTTGCTCAGGCGAGGCACTCTTGAAGATATAGAAGCTGCCGCCGCCCGTGGGTGAGCCACGGCGTTCCTTAGCGGGCAGGATCGCAACGCCGAAGTTGAACTTGGCGCCGTCCTTCACGGCCGTCAGGTTTCCGGTGGTGTGCCACATCATTGCGGTCTTGCCTTCCAAGAAGTCGGTACGCAGCGTCGCCCAGTCGACCGTGCCGGTCGGCATCACGGTTTCCTTGCGGGACAAATCCACCCAGTAGTCCAGAGCGGCAACCGTCTTCGGCGCGGCAAGATACACGTCATTGCCGGCGTCATTCATCAGCTTCTGGCCGTTCTCGATCGCAAGCGCCTGCAGCATCCAATAGGCATAGCCGGTGGTTGGGATTTCGACGCCCCAGCGCGTGACGTTTCCCGACGCGTCCTTCTTGACCAGCTTCCTACCCATCGCGACCATCTCGTCCCAGTTCGCCGGCGCCTTTTCAGGATCGAGGCCGGCTTCCTTGAACGCATCCTTGTTCCAATACAGCACGATGGTCGAACGCTGGAACGGAATGCTCCAGGTCTTGCCGTCGACCTGCCCGTTCGCCATGAACGCCGGATAGAAATCCCTGAACCAGGCCTGGTCTGCCACAAGGCCGTCAAATGGCACGATCGCGTTCTCGTCGATCAGAGTGAAGACATCGGTGGAGAGCAGGACCGACAATTGCGGCGGCTGGCCGCCTTTCATCGCGGTCATCGCCTTGGTCATCGTATCGGTGTAGTTGCCGGCGTAGACCGCCGTCACCTTGATATCGGGATTCTCCTTGCCAAAACGGTCCACCATGTCGTCGATGATCTTGGTCACTGGACCGCCGACCGCGACCGGGTAATACATCGTGAGGTCGACAGCCGCCGCCGGGCGCGGCATTACGCATAGCGCTGCCAGCGCCCCAATCAGCATCATCCGTTTAATTGAATTCACATCACCCTCCCCTGTCACGGCGCTTGACGCACCGTTATTAAAGCAACTCCGGCGTCAACCGGTCGCAACCGCTTTTATCTCGCTCATCGCCGCTACGAGTCGATCGCCTGTGGTCTGGCTGAACTGATGCTCGTCGCCCGCTTTCCACGCAAGCCGAATACCGTCGCCGGGAGACGTCTTGCTGAAGCCGTCCTGTCGCACCAGGATCGGTTGACCGTCGAGCTCGCAAAGCACGATGCTGTCCGCCCCGAGATGCTCCACGCTTGTTACCCGCGCCGGGTGACCATCCTGCGACACCATCCGAATATGCTCCGGGCGAATGCCGATCAGCTTGCCGCCGCGCGTGATCAGGTTCATCGGCGGCGTTCCGACAAAACGCGCCGTAAAGGCGGTCGCAGGCCGGCCGTAGAGCTCTTCGGGCGTACCAATTTGCTCGATGCGTCCATCGCGCATCAGCACGACGCGATCGGCCATCGTCATCGCTTCGGTCTGGTCGTGTGTCACATAGACCATCGTCATTCCGAGGCGCTGCTGCAGTGCGCGAATTTCGGTGCGCATCTCGTGGCGCAACTTGGCGTCGAGGTTGGAGAGCGGCTCATCCATCAAACATACGCGCGCCTCGGCGATGATCGAACGGCCAAGCGCAACCCGCTGACGCTGGCCGCCGGATAATTGTGACGGCTTGCGGTCGAGCAGTTGCGCAAGGCCCACGATGTCCGCGACACGTTTCAGCCGCGCGTCGCGCTCAGCCCGGGACACGCCGCGCACGCGCAAGCCGAAGATAATGTTTTCCGCAACGCTGAGATGCGGGAATAGGGCATAGGACTGGAACACCATTGCGATTCTGCGCTGGGCCGGCGTCAGATGCGTGACATCGGCCCCATTTATCATGACTGTTCCGCTATCAGGCTGCTCCAGGCCGGCGATCAATCGCAAGGTTGTGGATTTCCCGCATCCCGACGGCCCGAGCAGCACCAGCAGCGAACCCTCCTCGGCTTCAAGGGTCACTTCATCAACTGCCCGTGCTGAACCCCAGCTCTTGACGACGCGATCAAGCTTAATTGCCGACATAGATGACCAATCGGTTGCGGCGCGCCGAGTCCCGGCCCCTGTTGCTGCCAAGAAGAGGCACGGTTGCCTGCGGCGCAATTTTTCTCGTTATTGGAGTGTCGAGTTCATGCTCTTGGCTGTCAAGGCGTCTGTCCTCGGTCCGCGTGAAAGCTCTCACTTTCCATTGTACTCGCAAAGGCGTGGCACACCTCCGCTTCGTTCGCGCACAGGCCGAGACAATCGCATATGCAGACGGGACCTTGTATTCCCGCATCCTTGATAAAGCGCGGCGTTCCCGCAAAACCGTCATGCGACGGCCTTGTGCCGGGTACCCACGCCTTTGTTCCCAAATCCCTAAGACGCGGGTGGCCGGGACAGGCCATGACGATGCGGAGAGGCCCGCACCCAAATCGCTCGTGCCATATGCGATAGCCCTGCGCGCAGGGGATGACCCGATGCAGGTCGCCGATGATGCGGAAAGCGTAAATGACCTTGTTGGCAGGCGTCGCCAGATCTTGACCGACCGGGGTATGTTCCCACCTCGCGAGGACAACGCGGAGAGAGTTGAAGGCAGAGCCCGTAGCGAGCCCGGGGGATTCGAAATTGTCGCCCGTCAGCTTGATGCGCAAGAAATTACTGTACAATCTGATCTGCGGCAGTTGAATGCTACGTCGACATGGCTGCATTTCTCTGCAAAACAAACGAAAACATGGAGGAAACATTTTAATGCGCGTCTTTAGCCGTCATGCCCTGGCGCCGCTGGCCGCCATCGCCCTGCTGGCGATGCCGGCGGCCTCCTACGCCGAAACGATCCGGGTCGGACTGCCGACCAAGACCTATTGGCCTACGACCATTGCCGAAACCGCGGTACGGCAGAAGCTGTTCGAAAAGGAAGGCGTCACAGCGGAGCTGACCATCTATCGCAGCGGCGCGGAGACGTTCGAGGGCATGGCCGCGGGTGCTGCCGACATCATCCTCGATCCGCCGTCGCTGGTGTCGGCAGGCCGCAAGAAAGGGGTGATGTCGAGGATCGTCGCCAATGCCGCGATGGGTAATTTCGGCTGGCAGTTGATGGTACCGGTAAAATCGACGCTCGATGTCAAGGATCTCAACGGCAAGAAGGTGGCGATCACGGCGGCGGGCTCCGGCTCCGACCTGCTGGCGCTCTGGACCATCCAGGACAGGAAAATCGATTTCACGCGCGTGCCGGTCGGCGGCGGCGGGCTGGTGCCCAACCTGCTCGCCGGCAATGTCGAAGCGGCGGTGGTCTATTCGCCGCTGAGCTTCCAGATGGCGAAATCGGGCGAGGCGCGCACCATCCTGGATTATTCCAAGGACGTGCCGCCGAACCTCACCGCAGGCTGGATCGTGCTCGATAAGTTCGCGCACGCCAAGCCGGAGGTCGTACAGAAAGCGATCAACGCGCTCTACGGTGCGGTGGCGTTCATGCGCGCCAATCGCGAGGTCACGGTAAAACTGATCGCGGACCTCTACGAGATGCCTGCGGAGATCGCAGCACTTGAATACGACAACACGATCATGAAGCTCGAAACCGACGGCAACATGGCCGCCGCCAATGTGCCGGCTGCGGTACAGTTGTCGCTCGATCTGGCCAAACTCGGCGGGCTCAAGGACATCGTTGCGGTCGAGGAGGTGATTTCGACGGCGTTCAAACCGGTTCCGACCAGGCCCTGAGACCGCTGCGATGGCAGGCAGGACCGGAATGAGGATAGCCCGCTTCGCGATCGTGGCCGCGATCTTTGCGCTGTGGGAAATGCTGTCCCGGACGGGCACCGTCAATCCGCGGCTGCTTCCCTCCGCGTCCGACACGCTGTCCACGCTGGGCGACCTGTTGCAGCGCGCCGGCGTCCGCAACGATCTGGCCGTGACCGCGCAGGAGGTATTGACCGCCTTCGCGCTCGCCGTTCCGTTCGGCGCCGTAATCGGATATTTGATCGCGGAGAACCGCTATTTTGCCGACGTGATGAAGCCGCTGCTGTTCTTCGCCTTCAGCATTCCGAAATCCATCTTCCTGCCGATGTTCATCCTGGTGTTCGGGGTCGGATTTGCTCAGAAAGTCGGCTTCGGATTCTTCTCGACCATCTTCATCGTCATCATGTCGACCACGACGGCGGTCGAATCGGTCAAGATGGAGCACCTCAAGGTCGCCCGCTCCTACGGCGCGACGCCGGCGCAGACCGCGTTCCGCGTCTACCTGCCGAGCATGCTCCCGGTGCTGCTGGAGGCGCTGCGGATTTCCATGATCTTCAACCTCACCGGCGTGATTCTCGCCGAGATGTATGCGTCGCGCGACGGGATCGGCCATCAGATCGCCACCTGGGGCGAGAATTTCCAGATGAAGCAGCTACTGGCCGGCGTGGTGATGATCGCTGTGATCGCCATGACCTTCAACGAACTGGTGCGGATGGTGGAAGCAAGATGCAGCCATTGGCGAACGTGACGCCGCTCAAGCCTGCGCCGCGCGCCGGCGCAATCGAGGTCAGGCATGTCGGGCAGGTTTTCAGGACCTCGAGCCAGGATGTCGTAGCACTCGAAGATGTCTCGATTGACGTCAAACCGGGACAATTCGTAGTGCTGGTGGGACCGAGCGGCTGCGGAAAGTCGACATTGCTGATGATGATGGCGGGCCTGCTGCGGCAGGCCTCCGGCATCATCACAATCAACAATGCGCCGATTTCAAAACCTGACCCGAATCGGGTGGGCGTGGTTTTCCAGGAACCCAGCCTGTTTCCGTGGCTGACTGCGGAGGAGAACGTCGAGTTTCCACTTGCACTGCGGGGTGTCGCAAAGAGCGAGCGCCGCGCCAGGGCGCAGGATGCGCTTCAACTGGTCGGGCTGGACGGCTTCGGCAAGAGGCATCCGCATGAACTGTCCGGCGGCATGAAGCAGCGCGTCTCCATCGCGCGCGGCCTGGTGCAGGATCCTCCGGTATTGCTGATGGATGAGCCGTTCGCGGCACTCGACGAGCAGACCCGCATGACCATGGGCGACGAACTGCTTCGCATCTGGGCGGCGACCGGGAAGACCGTCGTGTTCGTCACCCACAGCCTGACCGAAGCCGTTTATCTCGCCGATGAGGTGCTGGTAATGTCGGCGCGGCCCGGCCGCATCGTCGATCATCTGCAGGTGGCGCTGCCGCGGCCGAGAACTTATGACATGCTGAGCGGCGATACGTTCGGCAGCCTGCGCGACCGCATCTGGCGGCACATCCGCAAATCGGCATGAGACAGCGATGACCGCAACCACGCTCCGCCGGCTGATCGTGTTGGGCCTGATTGTGTCATGGGAAGCCATGCCGCGCAGCGGCCTGATCGCAGAACTGTTCCTGCCGTCGCTGTCCTCGACGCTCGCCGCCGGCTGGAACGAAGCGGGTGAATACGGCCGCGCGCTGGCGGTGACGCTCTATGAGGTGGCGATCTCGATGGCGATCGCGTGCGGCGGCGGCATCCTGCTCGGCGCCATCGTAGGCAGCCTGCCGCGCCCGCGCATCCTGATCATGCCGATGGTGTCCAGCCTGTATGCCGTGCCGCTGGTCATCCTCTATCCGGTCTTTACGGTATGGCTCGGCATCGGCTCGGAGTCCAAGATCGCATTCGCGTCGATCTATGGATTCCTTCCGACCATGCTCGCCACTGCCGCCGGCATCCAGACCATCGATCCGCAGTTGCTGCTTGCGGCGCGGAGCATGGGTGCGAGCTTAACCCAGCGTCTTGTCCGCGTCATCATTCCGGCAGCCATTCCAACCGTGCTGTCCGGCCTGCGCATCGGCGGCGCGCTGGTTATCGTCGGGGTGGTGGTGTCGGAAATGCTGATCTCTTCGGCCGGCATCGGTTATCTGATCTCGCGTTACCGCACCATTCTGGACAGCCCGCATGTCTTTGCCGGCGTGCTGCTGGTGCTGGCAATGGCGATCGCCTTCAACGCCGCCATCCGGTGGATCGAACGCAGGGCCGCGATCTGGCACACCGGAACGCGTGGCGGCGAAAGCGTCACGGTCGAAATCGCGCCCGGCGCGCTGCAGCCAGCGACGTAGACATGCTGAATTCAAGTTGGAGCGGTCCCTTTCTCAGTCGCCGCGCTTGCGGGCTAGCACATGCCTCGTCATACCCGGGCTTGACCTGCGTATCCATCGATCTTCGAAAGGAATTCGGAAGCGGATGGGTTGCTTAGCGCTTGCGGGAGAGGTGATCCATCGCGCTGGACAAGAAACAACAAGGAGAGTGTCGTGAACCTGCCAAAGCATCTATTGCCGACGACGGTGGTCGGAAGCTATCCACAACCCGAATGGCTGGTGGATCGCGCAATGCTGTCCAAATCGGTCCCGCGCACCCGCATGCACGAAATGTGGCGGCTTCCCGCCCGGCATTTGGAGGAAGCGCAGGACGATGCCACTGTCATTGCGATCCGGGAGATGGAACGCGCCGGCATCGACATCGTGACCGACGGCGAAATTCGCCGTGAGAGCTATTCCAACCGGTTTGCGACCGCGCTCGACGGCATCGATGCCGACAATCCCGCAATCATCACGTCGAGAAACGGGCAGCAGACGCCGGTGCCGCGGGTAGTAGGAAAGATCGCGCGCGGCCGCCCGGTCGAATTGACCGACATGGAATTCCTCCGCCGCAACACCGATCGCGCCGCCAAGATAACTTTGCCTGGCCCGTTCACGATGAGCCAGCAAGCTGGAGACGAGTTCTACAAGGACGACGAAGAGCTGGCGATGGCGTTTGCCGAAGCGGTCAATGCCGAAGCGCTCGACCTGCAGAGAGCCGGCGCCGACGTGATCCAGCTCGATGAACCCTGGGTCCGCAACAACCCGGAACTGGCAAAACGTTATGCGGTGAAGGCCATCAATCGCGCGTTGCAGGGCATTACCGTACCGACGGTGGTGCATCTATGCTTCGGCTACGCGGCGGTGGTGCCCGGCTCGACCAAGCCTGCGGGTTATTCTTTTCTCGCCGAGCTCGACGACACCGTTGCGGAGCAGATTTCCATCGAGGCCGCACAGCCTAAACTCGATCTCGGGGTACTGAAGGATCTGTCTTCGAAGAAGATCATGCTTGGCGTGCTCGACCTCGGTAATTCCGAAATCGAGCCGGCTTTCGTTGTCGCCGATCGAATCCGCAACGGTCTAAAGCATGTCCCGGCGGAGAGGCTGGTAGTCGCGCCGGATTGCGGTATGAAATACCTGCCGCGGGCCGTTGCGTTTGGAAAGCTGAAGGCGATGTGCGAGGCCGCGGCAACTGTGCGCAAGGAGATCGGCTAACGCATGATCAATTCACCCCCTCGCAGGCGAGCGATGAGACGGAGCGCCGACGTCATGCCAGGGCAAGCGCCGCGGCTTCGGCCTCCGGGACCACGTCGTGATCGTAGAGCCGGCGTCGAAACGCGGCATGCGCGGCGATCTCGGCATCGCGAACCCCGAGGTCAGGATTGGCAGAATCGTATCGGAGACCGTTTTCGCGAGCGCCGCGCTGCACCGCGGCAACCCGCTCGCGGCGGAGACCCTCGTAAGCCAGCAATGCTGCGACAGCGGTGTTTCGATCCGCGCGTCCGAGGATCGTCGCCAAGGCCATGCCGTCCTCGATCGACTGGTTGGCGCCTTGACCGAGGTGGGGCAGCATCGGATGCGCCGCATCGCCGAGCAATGTCAGCCTTCCCCGGCTCCAGCCTTGCAACGGCTCGCGGTCGTACAACGCCCACCGGAACGTGGCTTCAATCCGGCTCAGCAGCGTTTCGATGCGCGGGTCCCAACCTGCGAACTCGCGGCGGAGGACATCAGGATCGCCGGGCGCCGACCACGATTCTTTCATTTCTTCGTCCGCCGGCACGAAGCCGACGTAGTTGATGAGGCCGCCGGCGCGCAATGGAAAGGTCAGGAAGTGCTTGCCTTTGCCGAGCCACATCAGCCACGACGCGGCCGGCCAGTGCGCAATGCGCTGATGCTCGATCACGCCGCGATAGGCGACCGACCCGTGGAAAACCGAACGTGAAGGCGGAGCGACGTGCTGCCGAAGCTCGGAATGGATACCATCCGCGGCGATGACGACGTCTGCTTCGGCCGTGGCGCCATTCGCGAACCGCACCCGTGCCACCTCGCCGGCCTGCTCAAACCCGATACAGCGGTGTCCGGTATGCACCGCCTGCGGCGGCAAGGCGGCGGCGAGCATCTCGACCAGGTCGGCGCGGTGCATTCCGAATGTCGCGTTCCAGCCGGACGAATCCGTGACCTGGACCGGGGCAATAGGCGTTCCGTCATGGCGGAAATAGCGAGAGTGGGGGCCAACCCTTGCGCCTCGGCTTTCCACTGCCGGTCCAAAGCCCACCCTTTGCAACTGGCGCACGCTGTTTGGCGTCAGGAACACTCCGGCACCGACCTCTCCGAGGCTGGGGGCCTGTTCGAAGACCGATACGCGCAGACCCCGGGCGATCAGCGCGTTCGCAGCGAACAACCCGCCGATCCCACCGCCGACGACCACCACGCTCAGCCGCTTCTCCGCCATCATAAGCTCCTAAATTCACCGGCCGAACAGAACCGGCTGCCGTGTGGTATCTTCACATGGACTGAAGCAGGGTTGCCATCCAAAAGGCCGGGATCAGCCGCAGTCGAACAAATTTAGGAGCAAAATTGCATGAGCGATGTGTTCAGCCGGACCCGGTGGTTGATCGGCCGAACGGCAATCGGACTGGCGCTTTGCCTTATCGTATCGAATGGACTTGAGACCCCGGCTCAGGCCGACGGCTATCCTGACCGCGCCGTAAAGATCATCGTGCCGTTCCCCGCGGGCGGAACGGCCGACGCGGTGCCCAGGCTGATTGCGGATTGGCTGTCGCGCAAATGGGGGCAGGCGGTCGTGATCGAGAACCGGACCGGTGCCGCCGGCAATATCGGCGCCGAACAGGCCTACCGTTCAGCCCCGGACGGCTACACCTTGCTCGCGTCACCGCCGCCGCCCCTCGTCATCAACCAGAACCTCTATCGCAAGCTCGGATTTAATCCGGACAAATTCGAGCCGATCATTGTGACCGCCCAGGTGCCGAACGCGCTGATTGTCAATCCGGACAAGGTCAAGGCATCGAGCCTCGGAGAACTGGTCGACCACTTGCGACGCAATCCCGATCAGGTCACCGCTGCCACGCAAGGCAACGGGACCACCTCGCATCTGACGTCGGAGCTGTTTCAGTTGATGGCGCAGGTTAAACTGCGCCACATTCCTTACCGCGGCTCGGCGCCTGCGTTGCAGGGCCTGCTTGCCGGCGATGTCGATCTGATGTTCGACAATCTCGGCGTCTCATTACCGTTGGTCGAAGCCGGCAAACTCAAATTGCTGGCGGTTGCTTCGCCAAATCGCGTGCCGGCATTGCCGCATGTTCCGGCGATTGCAGAGATGCTGCCGGGTTTCGAAGCGGTCGCGTGGTACGGCGTCGTCGCCCCGCCGACGACGCCCGGGGACATCATCGACAAGATCAATGCCGATGTGAACGAGGCGCTGCGCCAGCCGGAATTGCAAGCCCATCTCAGGAAGCTGTCAGCGGAAATCTTCGGTGGTTCGGTCGACAGGACATCCAGCTATATGCGCGACGAGGCCGCCCGATGGAAGGCCGTCATCAAGGCGGCCAATATCGAAATCCAGTGAGATGGTTGGCGCTCTGCCGGAGCATGATGAATTTCGCGTCGAGCCGCAGCTTCTCACCTCTCCCCGCAAGGGGGAGAGGTGAACTGATCGTGGAGACGCAATCATCGCGGCGTTACACCAGCTTTACGTTCTTGAGCGGCAGGCTGCGCACCGGCTTGCCCGTCGCGGCAAAGATAGCGTTGAGCACGGCCGGCGCAACCACGCAGATGGTCGGCTCCCCCACGCCGCCCCAGAAGTCGTAGGTGGGCACCACAACGGTTTCGACTTTCGGCATCTCGGCCAGACGCAAAATCTCATAGCTGTCGAAGTTGAGATTGGTCATGCGCCCATTCTCGACCGGCATCTCGCCATAGAGCGTGGCGCTGAGACCGTAGGCTACCGATCCCTGCACCTGGGCTTCGATCTGGCCGGGATTGACGGCATGCCCGCAATTGAGCGCCAGCACCATGCGATGAACTTTCAGCTTGCCCTGCGGGCTCACTGAGACCTCGGCAACGGCCGCCGAATAACTGCCGTAGCCCATGAACTGCGCGATGCCGCGATGCACGCCTGCCGGGAGCGGCTTGCCCCAATCGCCTTTCTCGGCCGCGGCATTGAGGACGCCGAGATGCTTGGGATACTCCTTCATCAGCGCGCGGCGAAATTCGAGCGGATCTTTGCCTGCCGCCTTCGCCACCTCGTCCATGAAGCATTCCATATAGACGCCGTTCTGGTTGGTATTGACCCCGCGCCAGGGCCCGACCGGAACATGCGTATTGCGCATCGCATATTCGATCAGAAGATTGGGCACGCCGTAGCCAAGCTGCGCGTCGCCGGGCGTGGCGGAGTAGCCCTGGAGCTGGCGCATGTCCTTGCCGTCGACGATGCCTTTCGGATTGAGCATCGCATTGATCGACTGGCCGGAGACACGAACGTGCAGGCCCGTCAGGTTGCCTGCGGCATCGAGACCGGCCGACAGCTTGCATTGCGAAATCGGCCGGTAGAAATCGTGCGCCTGATCCTCCTCGCGGCTCCAGATCAGCTTGATCGGCACGTCCGGGAACTGCTTGGCGATCTCGACCGCCTGATGGACATAATCCTGCGTGCCGCCGCGCCGGCCGAAGCCGCCGCCGAGATCGTGCCGGTGAACTTCGCATTTATCGAGCGGAATGCCAGAAGCTTCGGACAAGGCTGCCAGCGACGCTTCCAGGTTTTGCGTCGGAACCCAGGCGTCGGCCTTGTCGCCCGAGAGTTTTACAGTGCAGTTCATCACCTCCATGCAGGCGTGGGCGAGGAAAGGCGTCGAATAGACCGCGTCCACCCTGGTGGCGGCTTCGCCGATCGCCTTCAGCGCGTCGCCGTTGCGCCGGTCGCCGTTGGTGGCTGACGCCTCAAGGCCATCCCTGAGCATCTCGGCGATCGCAGCGCTAGACTGCGAAGCGTTCGGTCCCTCGTCCCAGACCACCGGGAGCGCGTCGAGCGCCGTCCTGGCGTGCCACCAAGTATCGGCGACGACCGCAACGGCGGTGTCCTGCACCCGCACCACCTTCTTGAAGCCGGGCATGCCGGCGATTCTGCTCTCGTCGTAACTCTTGAGCTTGCCGCCATAGACCGGACAGTCCTTGATCGCCGCGTTGAGCATGCCCGGCAGCTTCAAATCGATGGCGAAGACCTTGCTGCCATCCAGCTTGTCTGCGGTATCGAGCCGCTTGACCGGCTTGCCGGCGATCTTCCAGTCCTTCGGATCCTTGAGCTTGACGGTCTTCGGATCCGGCGGCGTGAGTTTTGCGGCGCTCGCCGCCACCTCGCCATAACGGATCGAACGCTTGCTCGCCCCGTGCGAAATGACGCCGTCGTACACGGTCAGTTCACCGGCCGGGACGTTCCACTGGGCCGCAGCGGCTTGAAGCAGCATCAAGCGTGCGGCAGCGCCACCACGCCGAACATAATCCTCCGACGTGCGTATCCCCCGGCTGCCGCCGGTGCCCATTTCGCCCCAGGCCCGCTTGCTCGCCAGATTGCGGCCCGGCGTAATACCTTCGGTGGTCACCTTGTTCCAGTCACACTCCAGTTCCTCGGCAACGAGCTGTGCAATTCCGGTGAGCGTGCCCTGCCCCATCTCCGAACGTGCGATGCGGATCACACAGGTGTTGTCGGGCTTGATCGCCACCCAGACGTTGATTTCGGTCGCAACGTCCTGCGCGTGCACAGCATCGACGCCGAACGGCACGTTCAATCCAAGGGCGAAACCACCGCCGGCGACCGCTGCCGAGCCGACGATGAACTTGCGTCGCGAGAGTTTTGCGTCGTTTGCAAAGACCGTACGGTTCATGGCTAGCCTCCCGAGCCCGTGCCTGTGGTGCCGGCGCCGGCCGCCAGATGCACCGCCTGGCGGATGCGCTGATAGGTGCCGCACCGGCAGATATTGGTCATCGCCTCATCGATGTCGCTGTCGGTCGGCTTCGGGTTTTTCTTCAGCAGCGCCACGGCCGCCATGATCTGCCCGGACTGGCAATAGCCGCATTGCGGAACGTCGACCGAGGCCCAGGCCTTTTGCACCGGGTGCGATGAGCCGACCGACAACCCTTCGATGGTGACGATCATGTCGGCGGGCTTCACATCGGCCACCGGTATCGAACAGGACCGCCGTACCTCGCCGTTGATATGAACCGAGCAGGCACCGCACTGGGCGATGCCGCAGCCGTACTTGGTACCGGTCAACCCGATCTGCTCCCGGATCACCCATAGAAGGGGCGTGTCGTCCTCGACCGGCACGTCTCTCACCGTTCCATTGATATTCAGTCTTGCCATGCGCTTCCTCCATCCATTGAGCGAAGCATAACCGGCTGACCAGGGTTTGCCTACAACTGACCGTTCGTGGGTCAAGCCCGCGTATGACGCAGCGTGACTACGGCAGCTCCCAAGCCCTTGTGTTGGCGTTGCCGGGGGTTCCCAGTGCCCGGCGATCCTCCCCTACCGCTATTCAAATGATGTCACGCGCATGAAGGTCCGCGATCGCCTCGGCGCCGTAGCCGAGCGAGCTTAGTACTTCATCGGTGTGAGCGCCGAGTTCGGGCGCCATGCGATCGAGCCTGCCGCCGCCATGGGCGAGCTGGAAGCCGCTACCAGCGAAGCGCAGGCGGCCATAAGGCGTATCAATCTCCTGGATGGCGTGGCGCGCCGATATCTGCGGGTGATCGATCACCTCTTCGATTTTCCAGATGCTGGCGCAGGGCGCGCCCGCCGCCTCAAGAACATCCACCCATGCGCGCGCGTCCTTTTTCAAAAGCGCTTCCTCGATGATCACCCGCAGCGCCGGCTCGTTTTCCTGCCGCGCGAACCAATCGGCAAAGCGCGGATCCTCCAGGGCGTCCGCACGACCGAGCGCAACCATCAGGGACCGGTATTGCTTCTCACTGTTCACGGCGAGCAACAAATAACCTTCGCCGGCCTTGAACAGGTTGGCGGTCGGTCTGCGGCTCACGGCCTGATTGCCGGACAATTGCTGACGATGACCGGCTACCGTGTAGTCGGCCACCTGCCCTGAAAGAAATGCCAACGTCGCTTCGAGCATGGAAACATCGACCATCTGCCCCTTGCCGGTATGCGTGCGCTGAAAAAGCGCGCTCGATACGCCGAACGCGGCGGTGGCGCCCGACAACACGTCGCAAACCGCAAAGCCGGCACGCGTGGGCCCGGTGTTCTGGTGACCCGTGATTCCCATGATGCCGGACATCGCCTGGATCTTGCCGTCGTAGCCCGCGCTGAGGCGCTCGGGGCCAGTCTGGCCGAATCCGCTGATCGCACAATAGATCAGCCTGGGGTTGATCGCCGAAAGGACAGCATAGCCGATGCCGAGCTTGTCCATCACGCCGGGTCGAAAGTTTTCCATCACCACGTCGGCATGGCCAGCGAGTTGCTTGACGATGACGATCGCTTCCGGCTTCTGCAGGTCGAGCGTCAGGCTGCGTTTGTTGCCGTTGATAGCCTGCCAGCCCGGGGCAAGGCCGCGCTCGGCCCATTCGCGGCTTAACGGCGTACGACGCATGTCTTCGCCTTCGCGCCGCTCCACCTTGATGACGTCGGCGCCGAGCAGTGCGAGCTGATAGCTTGCATATGGACCGGCCAATACCTGGGTGAAGTCAAGGATCTTCACGCCTTCGAACGGTCGGGTCACGTCGACGTCTCCTGGTAGTCATTTTCTTGTTTTCGTGCCCGGCCGAGTCAGGCGGCCCGGTTGCCTTTCGCGATCGCTTTCTGCTTGTCGAATTCGCTCCGGCGTCGCGCCAATTCTTTCGGGCTCATCCGCGAAACGTTGTTGTAGTCAGATTTCCAGGAGGCATCCTCACTCCACCGCAACGGCGATTGCATCGTGGTCCGTGCACCGGGGGCCAATTCCAGCAAACGCAGCGCCAAGTCGAATGTCAGGACTTGCGATTCGAGATCGTGCGGCTTGCCGGCAGAATTACCCAACGGAAAGTCGCTGAACAGGAAACGCGGCACGGCCGTGTGCTCGACAATGTCCTTTGCGCATCCCATCACCACGGTTGAAATGCCGTGGACTTCGAGGTGGCGGGCGATCAGGCCGGTGGTCTGATGGCAAACCGGGCAGTTCGGTACAAGCACGGCGGCATCCACCTTGTCGGCAAGACAACGGGCGAGAATGGCCGGTGCATCGACCTCGACGGTCACCCGATGACTACGATTGGTCGGCGCCCCAAAGAAGCGCGGCGCGGCCTCGCCGATCCGTCCGGCGACGGCAGCTTTCAAGAGCTGCGGCAGCGGAAACCAGGTACCGCTGTCGGTCGCGGTGGTGTGGGTGCGGTCATACCCGATGTGCGAGATGCGCAGATCGTGCCGCTGCGACGTGTCGCCGTCATAGACTTCGTAAAACTTGGCGCTGCCATTATACGCCGCGCCGGGACCCTGATCGCCTTTCGCCGGATCATAAGGCGCGGCGGTGGTGACGATAGTCACGCGCGATTCCGCCAAGGGTTTCTTCAACGCCTGGAACGGCGCATCCGTATAATGCGCCCAACGATAAGGCGTCGTGTAGCCGATCGCGGCGTAGTAGTCGCGGGTCCGCTGCATGTAGGGAATCGGGGAATCGCAGTCCGGCGCAAAACCTGGCTGTTCATCGAGGGAGCCGGCCATCGCTATGTCCTTCCTCTGCTTTTACACGAGATTCGCACCATCTGTGCTTGTTCTGGCGCCCAATCGAATGCGTCGATCAGCAAGACGAAAATAATTTACACTATAATTCAGCAGAATACAGCGGCGGAATCTGGGTCAGTAACAGTAATATGGGCTCTGAACGATCCCCGGCCGGCACTTAAAAGCCGGCTGCCTACGTTGATTGATCCCTCACTTGGGGCCGGTGCGCTTATCGCAACTTTCATCGTTCTCATTACGCTGTAGCTTCCCGCGGGACCTGCGTCTATTACCCAGAATTCACTTTAAAATTCGTATCGGCCGCTGCTGTCGCAGTGACCTCGGTCGAGCAATCTAAGGAGTCGCCATTGATATAACCGCTTTGCAAAATGCAATCGGCGAATCCCAGGGAAATCACAAATGACTTGTCGCAATTTGGGCGATTGGCGATGTTGATGTTCCTGACGCCGTGGTATCCGAATGTCCGTGATTGTTTCTTGCCTCCTCTTACGGTGGTGCCGAACGTCACGGGAATGAATGGAAGCGGGATTGTGAACCCGCCGCTTCCTTTGATGTTTCGAACGTCCGAGCCCGTCCCCAGCGCGAAAGTAAGCGCTTGAACAAGTCGGATTGTCGCGCACCGGTGCAAGATCGTGGGAGCTTCGTGCTGCGACCACGCTCGCAGGGCTGTTGACCAGCCATGGCGATAGGGCGGGAGCCCTTGCGGTGCTGGCACCCGTTTATGATTGGTTTACCGAAGGCCACGACACGAGATATTTAAGGGAAAGCGCCCGGCTCCTGGCCGAGCTTCGCGGTACCCAGTCTGAGGACCTCCGAACCGTTCACACCGCCTAATCCAACCAGGGAACACTACAATGTCGCAGAAGAAACAAGATCCGGATGAAACCGAGATCAGGGCGCCCGATGCGGAATGGACCAAGGCCGCCACCACAAAGAAACTTGATCAGGTCATGAAATTCTATGCGTCGGATGGCTCACTGGTCTGGCCGGATTATCCGCCCGCCAAAGGGCACGCAGCCATTCGCGCCGCGTGGAACAAAATGTACCTCGACGTGCCTGACATGTATCTGGATTTCGAGCCCACGCATATCGAGGTCAGCAGCGGACGCGATATGGCTTCCGACTTCGGCCTCGTGCATTTCGCGCCGGGTGCCAAGCCTGACGACGTCGGGAAAACCGCAAAATATCTGGTGGAATGGAAACGCGAACACGGCGCCTGGAAGGTATTTTACGATTGCTGGACTGGAACGCGCCGGAGAAAGATCGACAATAGCAGCAACAAGCTTCGGTGCGTCCCGCGGCTGCGGTCACGTGCAGCAACGCTGTTGCGCGGTTCCCTTCGATTGTCTCTTGCAACTGCGCTGACTGCGGCAATCGCTGTCTCGCGGCATTTCCCGCAAGTCGCCATAAACATACCTCAGGTCGGGCTCGTCGGGGACGTCCCCCGTCTATCGGCCCGGCCCGCGGGCGTGCTAACGTAGACGGTGTTGCATAACTCCGGCTCGAGCGAATTCCCGATGGCCAAGATTCACAAGCTCAAACCTTCCGTAAAACAGGCGGAAGATGCTGTCCGAACCCTGTTGTCCTGGGCAGGAGATGATCCGGACCGCCAAGGTTTGAAGGATACCCCGGCGAGGGTCGCCCGAGCCTACAAGGAATGGTTCAAAGGGTATGCGGAAGACCCCGAAGAACTGCTTCGGCGGACGTTCGATGAAACCGGTGGTTATGATGAAATCGTGACGCTGCGCGACATCCCTTTCGAGTCATTTTGCGAGCATCATCTTGCGCCCATCATCGGCTTTGCTCATGTGGGATATCTTCCAAATGGCCGCGTCGTAGGAATATCGAAGCTGGCTCGCGTCGTCGACGCCTATGCCAAACGCCTTCAGATCCAGGAGCGTTTGACCACTCAAATTGCCGACATAATCGAGAAGGTGTTGCAGCCGCAAGGCGTGGCCGTCGTCATCAAGGCCACGCATGGCTGCATGACGACGCGCGGCGTCCACAAGCACGGCGTAACCCTGGTCACCAGCCGCATGCTGGGTGTCTTTCGCGACAACGCCTCGACGCGCAATGAATTCATGACAGGCCTCGACATTTAAATGCAATGGTCGGCGTCATACCGGGAACGATTGTATCGCGCTCGCCTTCCGATCGACCACGCCTGCGATTTCACGGACCGACGGGTCGAGCTGTAACAGTGGCCACATCGAGCGCCGGAATCCTGATGTATCGAGGCACCATGCAGTCGCTGGAAGTACTGCTCGTGCATCCCGGCGGTCCATTCTGGCGCAACAAAGAGGACGGCGCGTGGTCGATACCGAAAGGCGAAATTGATCCGGGCGAAGATCCTCGGGCGGTCGCGCAGCGGGAATTCATGGAAGAGCTCGGCAGCGCTGCTGCGGGACCGCTTCAACCACTGGGCGAAATACGACAGCGCGGCGGCAAGCGCGTTTACGCCTTCGCCATGAAAGGCGACCTCGACGCCGGCCTCATCAGGAGCAACTCCTTTGAAATGATATGGCCGCCTAAAAGCGGGCGGACTCAGACATTTCCGGAGATCGACCGCGCTGAATGGTTTACACTGCCGGTCGCCCGCAAGAAAATCCTCGACGGGCAACGGCCTTTGCTTGATCGGCTGGAGGCCCTGCATCCTGATGAAAGATCCCTTTGACCTTCAGCGGTTTGTCGATGCCCAGGCGCCTGTATACGCCCAGGTGGTTTCCGAACTCGGAAGCGGGCGCAAACGCAGCCACTGGATGTGGTTCGTATTTCCTCAGATCGCGGGGCTGGGACACAGCGCGATGGCTCGCCGCTACGCAATCGCTTCGCGCGACGAGGTCCGCTCCTATCTAGCGCACCCGATCCTCGGTCCGAGGTTGCGAGAATGCACGCAAACGCTTTGTGAAATTCAGCAACGCTCGCTCCGCGAAATTCTCGGGAGTCCGGACCACCTCAAATTCCATTCATCGATGACGCTGTTCGAGACGGTGTCCGGCGATGGCATCTTCCGGACTGCGCTCGAAAAGTTCTGCGCAGGAGCACACGACCCTGTCACAATCGCCATCCTGAATCGTCGCTCGGAATTCGAGGGATCGAAGCCATCGGCGACGGAGCGTTGATCGCGCGTCTCGCCATCAGGCCGGCTGTTTGCAGCCCAAGCCTTCGCGGGATTGGCGGCACCGAGAAAACCAGTTAGTTGGAACCACCAAGGCGGCCGGCGGTTCTTTCCACCTCTTCTGTCTGGCCCAATGTGGTGAGCGGCCCGAATGTCTCAAACCGTCGGCGACTTCCTCGTTCAGCGCCTCCATCAATGGGGCGTCAGGCATATTTTTGGTTATCCCGGTGACGGCATCAATGGTGTGTTTGGCGCGCTCAACCGTGCAGACGGCAAAATCCAGTTCATCCAGGCACGTCACGAGGAAATGGCGGCCTTCATGGCATCGGCCTACGCGAAATTCTCCGGGAATCTCGGCGTCTGCATCGCAACGTCGGGCCCCGGCGCGTCTCATCTGATCACCGGCCTGTACGACGCGCTGATGGATCATCAGCCTGTCCTCGCCATTGTCGGTCAGCAGGCCCGCACCGCGCTCGGCGGCCAGTATCAGCAGGAATTGGATCTGGTGTCGATGTTCAAGGACGTGGCGGGCGCCTATGTCCAGCAGGCTTCTTCACCCGCTCAGGTCCGGCATCTGATCGACCGCGCCGCGCGCATCGCGCTGGCGCGCCGGACGGTGACCGCGCTCATCTTGCCGAATGATCTGCAGGACGAAGCTTACGAGGATCCGCCACGGGCGCACGGCACGCTGCGGTCCGGGATGGGCTACACAGCTCCGAAAATCGTGCCTTACGATGCCGACCTTGATCGCGCCGCGGACGTACTCAATGCCGGAAGAAAAGTGGCGATACTGGTCGGTGCCGGTGCGCTGGGCGCAACCGACGAAGTGATCGCGGTGGCAGACCGGCTGTCCGCCGGTTGCGCCAAGGCGCTGCTCGGCAAGGCCGTTGTTCCGGATGACTTTGGCTGGGTTACCGGTTCGATCGGGTTATTGGGAACGGAGCCCAGCTACAAGCTGATGATGGAATGCGACACTCTGCTGATGGTGGGCTCCGCATTTCCCTATGCCGAGTTCCTGCCGGAAGAGGGAAAGGCTCGCGGAGTCCAGATCGATATCGATCCCGGCCTGCTATCGATCCGCTTCCCGATGGAAGTCGGCCTCGTCGGCGACGCCGCTGAGACGTTGCGGGCGCTGCTGCCCCGACTTCACCAAAAGCCCGCAGAAGAGTGGCGGAAGACGATCGAAGGCAGCGTACGGGACTGGTGGAAAACGATCGAGGGCCGGGCGCGACAGCCGGCCAAGCCGGTCAATCCGCAACGTGTGGCTTGGGAATTGTCGCCGCGGCTGCCGCAGCGTGCGATCGTCACCAGCGACTCCGGGTCCTGCGCCAACTGGTTCGCGCGCGACCTGAAGATGCGCCGCGGCATGATGGCTTCGCTGTCAGGCGGGCTGGCGTCAATGGGCGCCGCGGTGCCCTACGCCATCGCCGCCAAATACGCGCATCCGGATCGTCCGGTGGTCGCGCTGGTCGGCGACGGTGCAATGCAAATGAATAATATGGCCGAACTGATCACCGTCGCCAAATACTGGCGCAGTTGGCAGGACCAGCGCTGGATCTTATGCGTTTTCAACAACGAAGACCTCAATCAGGTGACGTGGGAACAGCGAATCATCCAGGGCGATCCGAAGTTCGACGCATCGCAACGCATTCCGAACGTCCCCTATCACCGCTTTGCCGAGATGATCGGACTGCGCGGCATCTACGTCGACAATCCGGAGCAACTCGGATCCGCCTGGGATGCAGCCCTGGCCAGCGCCACTCCCGTGGTGCTGGAGGTCAAGACCGATCCCGAGGTGCCGCCGCTGCCGCCGCACATCACCCTGCAGCAGGCGAGGAATTTTTCGCTTGCATTGGCCAAGGGCGACCCGAACGAAGCCGGCGTGATCCGCGGCGCCGCACGGCAGGTCCTTGAGGCCATATTGCCAGCCAAGGACTGACCGGGGCATGGGGAAGCGCGCTGTCAATACGCTGCTGTCGTCCCACCCTAACCGTAGGTTCCACATGGCTTGAGGCGCCGTGGGCAAAATCCGTAGTGTCCAGCGGATCGGCAGCAAAACGGCGCGGAGGATCGAGCTCGGAACAAACGCTTAATACCGCCGTTCTTTGTCACTCGAACTCTGGAGAAGACACATGGTTACAGAATCACGCGAGACTGGAAATCTGATCGGCAGCGACAAGGTCGAGGGAACCGCCGTTTATGGTGCGGACGATCAGAAGATCGGGTCCATCGAGCGCGTCATGATCGACAAGATCAGCGGCAGGGTATCCTACGCGGTCCTGAGCTTCGGCGGATTTCTGGGGATCGGCGACGAGCACTATCCCCTACCATGGCAGTCGCTGAAATACGACACCGCATTGGGCGGCTATCGTACCGGAATTACGCAGCAGCAGCTCGAAGGAGCTCCGAAATACGGCAACGACAATAGCTGGAATTGGTCGGACACCTCGCGCACGCGATCCGTCAATGATTACTACGGTGTCGTGGTCTGAGCCAAGACGGCGCCGGCCGTTTCCGGGCCACGCGAGATCAATAATGTTGGGCGATGAAGCCATAGAGGAAACGATTATGAGCAGAGAGACGCCAAAAGACGATCCCCGCCAACAGACGGACTGGAAGAATACCAAACAGACCGACGAGCCTTGGAAGGGAGCTACCGAAAAGGACCAAGTGGCTCCAGATCGACCGAAACCAGATTTAGAACGTTGGCACGATAGCAGTACCCATTAATGGCGTTTAGTTAACCGCCGGCTTAGGTGGGGATCGTCTTTAGAATGCCTTATCAACGCCCTTGCGTACCGACTTTAGCGTTGCGACAAACCGCCAAGCCGCATGGTCGGCGCTAAAGGCCTCCAAGGCCTCCGAATATTTTCGTCGCCAGTTCGGATGCTGGGTCGAGGTCCCCGGCACATTGACTGGATCCCGCTCGCCCAGCATGTCATCGAGCTGTGCTATTGCTAAAACGGAACTGGTTCTTGCTAAGAACAGGTGGATCGCTTCAGTAAACTGTTCTTTTGAAACAGATGCATCGCTCAACTGCAGAGCTTTGAGGACTGCCGCTTTTTCGCGATTACGCAAAGCCGCTTGAGATTTCGCCTCCGGATCCGACGGATAAAGTTCGAGGCTGTGCTTGAGTTCAATATCCCTTCCGTCCAGCCAGCTCCCCAGAGTTGGCAGGTCGTGGCTGCCACCGACCGCAACGGAAAGCCGGGGATATCGATCAGGCGGCAGAAAATCGTTGGTATCTTGATCTTGCTCGAAGAATAGTACGCGATACGACAATATTCGAGCTTCCAACATGCGTTCGCGAAATCCGGCCGGCACGGTCCCCAGGTCTTCGCCTACGATCAGGCAGCGATTTCGGTGACTTTCGAGAGCCAGTATGCCTATTAGATCATCAAGCGGATACTGGACATAGGCTCCTTGGGAAGGGAGCAGCCCTTCCGGGATGCAGTAGAGCCGTCGAAGCCCCATGACATGGTCTATGCGCAACGCTCCCGCATGGCGCACGTTGGCGCGGACCAGGTTGATGAAGGGGCTATAGCCGCTTTTGCGCAGTGACGCGGGATTTAGAGGCGGCAGACCCCAGTTCTGACCTGCAGGGTTGAGAATGTCAGGCGGTGCGCCCACCTCGGTGGCCGCCAGGAAATCGCAGGGCCTTGACCACGTTTCGGAACCCGTTCGGTCGCAACCGACGGCCAGGTCGCAATAGAGGCCGATCCGCATGCCGCAACCTGCCGCCGCCTTCTTCACAGCGGCCAATTGTTGATCCGCGATCCACTGCAGCCAGTTGTAGAAAGAAATATCGCCGGAGTGATCTTTTGCGAACTGCCGAGCCTCCATTGTATGAGGCGAACGGTAATACTGCGGCCATAGCTTCCAGTCGACATGAGCCGGATTGTCACGAGCAAAGCGGCCTTGCAGCGCTTGAAATAGCGACGAATTCTCAAGTTCGGGGCCAGCCTTCTGCAAAAATTCTTTGAACAGCGATTGGCGATCGGGGCTGCCATGAGATGCGAAGTTCGCGTACACTAGTTTTAACACGTTCAGTTTGAGCCGCGCGACGCTTGCATAATCGACATAGGAAGCCGACCGGCAGCGTTCCAGCTCAGTCCGGAACTCGTCTGAGCCAACGCATGCCCGTGCCGGGTCGCACGCCGCAAATTCGGCAATTGCCTCGACATCGATGTACAGAATGTTCAGGAAAAGCCGGCTTGCCGGTGAGTATGGACTTGCGTGCTCCGGATTGGCCGGAAACATCTGATGGAGCGGATTGAGACCGATTACGTCGCAGCCATGGCTCGCCGCGAGGGCCACGAACCTCGCAAGGTCGGTGAAATCTCCGATCCCCCAATTACGCGCCGACCGTACTGAGTAAAGCTGAAGCGATATCCCCCAGGAACGCCCATTCTGGCCAAAGTAATCTGGTAGCCAACACTGTTCGGGGGTTACGATCAAAAGCGTACGGGCATCGAGGGCTTTGAGGTGCAATTCATGATAGCCCCACGGAATGTCCGTTAAGACGAGCTGCAAAACAGATCGATCAGATGGCACCGTTTTCCCGGCAGACCGCCCACTCCGGGGTTCTCCGTTTTCAAGTGTAATCTCCCAGTCGAGCTCAGCTATTTCAGCAGCCATGTTTAGGCGGATGGCGATTCGCCCATTTTCACTTCGAACCACCATCGCCGGCGGCAAAATGCTGCATACCTCCGTGGAATCCTTATTCTTGTCTTCGTTGCGGGAAATTCCCATGCTTTCAAGAAGCCGCGAAACCACCATAGCATCCGTTGCAACCGTTTCGCCGCGCGCATTCTGGTATTCAGACGCAACGCCGTATTCGGCGGCAAGATTCTTTAGCTCGTCACTCGCCATGCATCATACCTGTACGCCGTCCATATCCTCGATCGCCCAAAATACGCTCCAGGGCGGTATTGACGAGCCGATGGCGTTTCCGGGCCAAATCGCGCGACCGCGGCCTTCAAACATGAGCGGCAGCGCATCATCGGACAGGTTTGCAATGAGGTGTAGCGGGGATCCATCGCCCAGGATCCAGCGGATGGACACCGCGTTTCTGCCTAAAACCTGATAACTCCCGGTTTTTCCTTCCATGCCTTTTAATCTTGGTATGATTTCCCGGTGCCGTATCGCAATAAGCTGTTTGTAAAAACGAGCCCAGTCGGCATGGCCGTCAAGGGCTACCTGTGACCAATCAAGTTTTGCGGACTCAAACGTCGACCTGGAAGTGGGATCCGGTATCAATTCGCGCTTGTGCGGATCTTTAAATTCCGGGAATCTTGCGAATTCTTCGCGGCGGCCTTCCCGAACTGCTTTTGCCAATTCCGGTTCGAAGTCGCAGAAGAACGGAAACGGATTTGACGCCCCGAATTCCTCTCCCATGAATATCATGGGGATTTGCGGAAGCAGAAGATACACGGCCGCGACTGCACGAACCGCATCCACGGTTGCAAACGAGGTGAGCCTGTCGCCGAAGGCGCGATTACCCACTTGATCGTGGTTCTGAATAAACGCCACGAAAGCCGTGGGAGGTAGATGGCCGCTTGCTTCTCCCCGCGGGCGGCCCCGGTATCCCATCATATCGCCCTGGAATGCGAACCCTTCGGCAAGTGCGCGGCCAAGCTTCTCGGTATCGCCGGCGTAATCGACGTAATAGCCCGCCGTTTCTCCGGTTGCGGCAGCATGAAGGACATGATGGACGTCGTCATTCCATTGCGCCGTGTAATATACTGGCGCGCCGTCCGCCGTCCTGGCAATAAGCGATGCCTGATTCTCCTCGTTCTCAAGCAATAGATGTACGGGACGGTTCAAGGCGGCAGCTTTGACGCTGTCCGCGATCACTTCCAGCACATGCTGATTACTGTCGTCCTTGATGGCGTGCACGGCATCAAGCCGCAAGCCGTCCAAATGGAATTCTTCGATCCAGTAACAAGCATTCTCGATGACGAGCTGCCGAATTAGCTCGGAGCCCTCTGCGTCGTAATTTACGGCAGCACCCCAGGGGGTTTTATGTCTGTCAGTAAAGATGGGCGAGTAGACAGGCAGGTAATTGCCGTCGGGTCCGAAGTGATTATAGACCACGTCCAAAAACACCATGATGCCCCTGGCGTGCGCCGCATCCACAAAGGCCTTGAAATCATCCGGTCGTCCGTAAGCGGAGTCCGGTGCGAATAACAGGACGCCGTCATATCCCCAGTTCCGACCGCCGGGAAAATCCGCCACAGGCATGAGTTCGACGGCGGTGATTCCGATGTCGACCAGCCAGTCGAGCCGCCCAATGGCTGCCGAAAACGTTCCTTCCGGCGTGAACGTGCCGACATGAAGTTCATAGAGAATACACTGCTCCCAAGGCCTCCCCTGCCAGCCAATGTCCTTCCAAACGTATGTGTTGGGATCAATGACTTCGCTTGGCCCATGAACATCGCTGGGTTGAAAACGCGACGCCGGATCTGGCACCGCCAGACCGTCGCCTAAGATAAATTTGTAAAGTGCACCGACCTTGGCCCCGGCGCTGTGATACTCATACCATCCATGTCCCACGGGACACATCAAGCAGGGGGCGCCTCCGTCAACAGCAATTGAGACCTTCTGCTGATTTGGCGCCCACAGCCGGAAGCGGACCCCTTGCTCTGCGATTTGCGCGCCAAACTTTGTCAAGCGGCGGTGATCCGGCACCATGACTTTACTTTCCGGCGTTTGTCGCGTCATAAACCATCTGAACCAGGTCGCGTTCCTTAAAAAGTTCAAATGCTATCGTAGCTGCGAGCACGTTCGGTACGGGCAAGCATCGATACGTTGCGGTATAACGATGAGATTCAGGCGTACCATTAATAGAGCCCCGTCGACATATGGCCGATTACTGGCGGTATTTGCAGATCTCGGTTGGATATGACTCTCGTACAGGATGCGGTACGCCTCAACATTTCATGGAAGCGAATGATCAAATTCCGCAGCGGCCAGCTCGATCGGTTTGCACTGCTCGCGGTGCCGGTAAAAGGCGTCAGCAATCGCCCTGTCTAGCCCGAGCCTGATCTAACTCTGTCACGCTCTTCTTCGGCGTAGAGATTCTTTGTAGCTTGTTCAGTCTGCTGCTTTTCGGCACGGGTTCTGTTCCTGTTTCGTAAGATCGCGTACGCCATCACGAAGCCAAGAACAATAGCGCCGAGTCCCCAAATGGCGACCGGCAGCATGGATCCGTTCTGTACCGGCTGCCCCTGTGCAGCTAAGTCAACGGGAAACAATACCAGGGCAACCAAGATCAGACCGACAGCCGGCCGGGACATGCCCTCGGATATCGGCTTACTGGATACGGTCGGAATGAAGGTCATGGGATCCTCTTTGGGTAGACACTAATCAATTCCGGCGGGCCACAGATGGTTCCGGCATGGCGAAAATTGTCGTGTACGGTGATTTTATGTTAGACCGCTAATAGCCCGCGCTACGGCTTCCGACATGGTGACGGGCCGTCAGGCTTCATGAGGAAGTAAGATGTCAAGCCAGGATGATTTCGCACTGATGCTGGGCAATGCCGCACTCACCGTGTGGGGAGATATACCCCGCGAACTTCAGGAGGCGCTGTTCGAGCATGCCATGCGCGGCAAGGATGATCTGCAACGGACGAAACTTGCAAAGCTGTTGCACGAGAGGCACCCGCGCACGATGCATCCGGCTCGGCCTGCAGACTAGCCGGGTGGCGCCAGGCAAGGCAGTCGGATTGCGCTTAGAAGGCCAGGCCTACGGGCATTATCAGGCGTCATGAAAAAACGGCCGTGAAGCAAGCGCGCAATATGCTGCCATCTCGGTTATTTGGCGGCTCAGCCTGGAACGCTTATCAAGGAAGGGGGTTGGAAGCGTCACAGCAACCCCGAGGAGTTCACTATGAAGAAATTAATTCTGACGTCAGCCTGTATCCTGGCTATGTCGAGCGCCGGAGCATTCGCTCAGTCGAGCCAAGGCAAGGCCGGTTCCGATAACGGTCCTACCAGCAATTCCATGACAACGAACGGCTCCGGCAGCGCGGGCATGGGTGGCACCAATGCTGGCACTGGCACGATGATGCGCAATGACGGCACCACGACCACCGGCGCTGGCAGCGGTTCCAGTGCACCTTCCAGCCAAGGCAATGTAGGGCCGGGAACGAACAACAACGCCGGCAAACAGCAGGGCGGCCGCTAACCGCCAAAAAACGATGCCGCCGGGGACGGCGGCATCATTTTCCAAACAGTTGAAGCGTTCTGGTCTAACAAACTGTCGTAGACATTCAAATCACAACGAGTCGCTGTGGCAATTTCGCGCCTTTGAGCGCTCCCTGCCTTCGGTGAGCGTTGGTCTCTTTCGCCAGCCGCGCCAACGAGACCGCCCTGACATCCATAAAAAATCGGCCTAATTGCTAAGCTTTGTTCTGAACGGCGAGCTTTGGGCGTGAGCGCGACCGGACGCGCACGAGTCCAGCTTTGGCGAATAACGCGAGTCATGCAGCATCCCTTGATTTGCATACACACAAACCTGTCGCCAAGGCGCGCGATTGAAGCTGCGTTCGTGTAGCGCCGGCAGTTCTACACCGGCGTCGCCACCTCGAAACGCGCTCGCACATCGAATCCGTCTTTGCGTCGGAAACCGTTTGCGTCCTGATCTGATTGCCAATCACCAAACCTGCGAGCGATAGTTTGAGAGCAGCGCGAACACCATCGCGCTGCAAGCCGCCAATAAGGGACCCTCTCAAGAAAAGGGATGTCCGGTCTGCACCGACAGCGGCAACCGGACGCCGTCCGCTTCCCGGTCGAATCGTATCCACCAGCGTTTGGCGCAGCTCCGGTAATCCGAATAGCAGCTGCTTCCCATGGCTTCGCGCCATGATATATGGCCAATATACATTTTGAGATGGCGTATTCACAGGCAGCACGCCGCGCTTTGCGAGGAAACGATTTGAAATCGAAAACGCCAATAAAACGCCGGGCTCGGCCAATCGAGGCACAGGACGGCACGCTGACAGATCGCGCATATCGAGAGCTCGAAGAGATGATTGTCACCCTGCAACTAGCGCCGGGAACAATATTGTCGGAACAGGCGCTTGCAGTTCGCCTGAGGATCGGGCGGACCCCGATCCGGGAAGCCTTGCAGCGGCTTGCAAGAGACGGGCTGGTCGTGATCATGCCAAGGCGGGGCATCATGGTTTCTGAGATCAATGTAAGGCTGCAGTTGCGGTTACTTGAGGTGCGACGCGAACTGGAACGGCTGATGGCAAGGCTGGCGGCCGAGCGCGCCACCTCCGATGAACGTCGCGAATTCGCCGAGGTGGCGAAAGCCATGCTCGCAGCCGCAGCCAAAGCCGACGATATCGCCTTTATGCGGCTAGACCAGCGTTTCAACATCCTGATTGGCACCGCCGCCCGCAACGAATTCGCCCGCCGATCGATGGGTTTGATGAACGGCCTCTCGCGCCGGTTTTGGTACCAGCACTACCAAGAGGTTGCAGACCTGCCGCTTGCCGCCAAGCTGCACGCGGCGGTCGCCAACGCGGTTGCGCAGAAAAAGGTGAAAGCGGCGGCCACCGGGTCGGACCAGCTGATCGATTACATCGAGGATTTTGCGCGCAAAACACTCGACACCTGAGCAGATGGTCGATCCAGCGGAATGACGCTGCGAATTGCCGCCTCGCTTCACCACCGCAAAACCACCGTTGATTACCAACCGCGATACGGGGACGCCATCAGGCGACTACCGGGCCAGCGCGGCCAGCGCCTCGTCGAGATCGGCGGAGGTCATTTCCCATTCGTTGCCGAAATTTGCTACGACGGCTTGCATAAAAGGTTCAAGCGCCGCCCTCGCCCTGACCCTATCGCCGAGATGATCGATCAACAGCGCCAGTGCGAGCTGGCGAGGCTCCGGGCCCTCATAGCTCCATTCGAAGCCATTCTTGGTGAACTCCATGATATTGGTGCAGGGATCAAGTGGCGCGCCATCGACGGTCACCTTGACGCCATCGATAGTCCGATCTCCCACATAGTGTTTCATGCTGCTCTCCCTCATCGAGCCCGGCCTTTCCGGTCACGAGGCGACTTCGATCTGGCCTGCGATCACGCGCATGACGTCGCGATCCCGGTGCGCCTGCGCCAGCGTGCCTGAGAACATCACCTCGCCGCGCTCTAGAACATAGATACGATCGACGTAATCGGGAATGTGATGGACATTGGATTCCGCGATCAGAACCCCCTTGCCCATGGCGCGGATCGAAGCCACGCCTTCTGCGATCAGCGGAATGATCGCCGGCGACAGGCCCTCAAAGGGCTCGTCAAGCAACAACAGTTTAGGATCGAGCGTCAGTGCGCGTGCGATCGACACCATTTTTCGTTCACCACCGGAAAGCTGCCCGCCGCCGCGCGCGAGATATTGGCGCAGTTTTGGAAAGACCGCATAGGCTTCGTCGATACGAACCTTGGCCGGGCGGCAAGAAGGCCGGGTCCAGGTCGAAAGCTCGATATTCTCGGCCACCGTCAGATCGGAATAAACTTCGGACTCTTCGGGCGAGAAGCCGATGCCGCGCTGCGCGATCTGCCAGGTCGGCAGGTTTGTCAGGTCGGCGCCGTCGAAGGCGATACCGCCGGACTGCGCGCGGCGATATCCCATGATGCTGCGGAAGGTCGTGGTCTTGCCGGCGCCATTGCGCCCGACCAGACAGACCAGTTCGCCCGCCGCCACCGACAGGCTGATGCCATTGAGGATGCGGCTGCCATCGATGTCGACTTTGAGGTCAGACAGACTCAGCATCAGGGCAGCTTTCTGTGAATTTGCGGGCGCGTTCCCACCACCGCGGCGATCATGGCGGGATCGGCGAAGAACGCTGCGGGCACCATGTCGGCCAGCACGGCGCCTTCCTGCAATGCGACGATGCGATGCGAATAGCGTTCGACCAGGTCCATGTCGTGCTCGACCTGCACGACGGCTCGCACGCCGGCAGCTTTTGCTGCGGAAACAAGAACTGCCATGATCGCGTGTTTGTCGCCGGTGGAAACCCCACTGGTCGGTTCATCCAGCAGGATCACCGACGGATTGAGTGCAAAGGCGCTGGCTATATCCAGCAATTTCTTTTCGCCCTGCGACAGTGTCGAAGCCACCGTTTCAAGCCGCGCGCGCAAGCCCAGAACTTCCGCAACGCGTTCGGCATCGGCCTGCAATACGTCATCGCGCCGCAGCGATCGGAATGGATTGCTGACCCGGCGCAGGCGGGAGGCGACTGCTACGCTGAGCGTTTCGCGTACCGTCAACGCCGGAAAGATATTGACCAGTTGGAACGAGCGCGACATTCCAAGCCGTGCCAGTTCAACCGGTCCGATGCCGGCGATATTGCGGCCCATGAAGCGGACCTCGCCAGCCGTCGGCCGCAGCAGGCCGGTTACGACATTGACCAGCGTGGTCTTGCCGGCACCGTTGGGACCGACAATCGAGACGAATTCGCCGTCGCTGACGTGGAAAGAGACATTATCAAGCGCCTTGAACACGCCGAAGGTTTTCGAGACGTTGGTGGTCTCGAACAGCGGTGCCGTAACGGTTGCGCGCGCGGGCTGCACTTCACCGCCCCCCGTTTCGCCGGTTGACGAGCGACTCGATGGTGCCCGACAGGCCTTGCGGCATGAAGACAACCAGCAACACCAGCACGCCGCCCATCACAAAGCGCCAGTATTGCGTGATCGACATTACGAAATCCTGCAGCACCACGAACACCAGCGCGCCGATCGCAGGCCCCGCAAACGTTCCGCTGCCGCCAAGCACCGCCATGAACACCAGGTTGCCCGAATGGGTCCAGTACGCCAGTTCGGGGTCGGCCAATCCCGTGGTGACTGCGAGGATTGTCCCGCCGATGCCGCCATAGACAGCGGAGATAACGAAGGCGGCAAGCCGCATGCGGAAGATCTGCACGCCGACATAGGAGGCCTTGCCGGCATTCTCGCGTATCGCACGCAAATGCAGGCCGAACGGCGACCGGGTGATGCGCCACATCACGAGACCCAGCAGCGCGAACAGAATCAGTGCGTAGTAATAGAACGGGCCGGTCAAAAATGCGGTCTTGCCGCCGCGCCATTCCATGCCGAGCAATAATGGGCGCAGCACGCGCATGCCCTGGTCGCCGCCGGTAAGATGATAGAACTTGAACAGGAAGGAGTGGAACAGCATGCCGAACGCCAGCGTCAGCATGCCGAAGAATATTTTGGTGTAACGAACGCATAAAGCGCCAACCAGCAGCGATATCAATCCCGACGCAAGCGCAGCCGTAATCAACAACAGCTCAAAGCTGAGGATACCGAATTTCGACGTCAGCACCGCGGCGGTATAGGCGCCGACGCCGAGAAAAAGCGCGTGGCCGAACGACAATAGCCCGGTGCTGCCAAACAGTAGATTGAAGCCCAGGAGCGCGATGCCGTAGCCGATGAATGGCAGCATCAGCAGCAGCGCATAGGGCGAAGCGGCAAATGGCAGCAGCGCCATGATAACGATCAACCCCAGCAGAATCCACAAACCGTTGGGTCGCAGCGCGGTTCGCCGCGCAACATCCCGGGACGCGATATCGATCGACGGGTTGCTCACGCCGTCGCCTTCCCGAACAGGCCGGCCGGCCTGACAATCAACACGACGACGACGACGAGATATACCGACAGCATCTCCAGTTCGGGCATCAGCGAAATCGCCGCCGCGCGCATCAATCCGACCACCAGCGCGCCGACCAGCGCGCCACGCATGCTGCCGAGTCCGCCGATAACGACCACCGCGAAGGATTCCACCACCAGCTCGACCGCCATATCGAGCGAGGCCGCGCCCGACGGCACCACCAGCGCACCGCCGACGGTGCCCAGCATGCAGCCCAGGGTGAACACCAGCGCGAAGATTTTCGACGCATTGACGCCGAGCCCCTCCGCCATGTCGCGGTTTTCGGCCGTGGCGTGGACGATCCGCCCGATTTTGGTCCGCTCCAGAAACAGGCCAAGCCCAACCGCGATCACCAGGCTCGCGGCGATCACCAGCAGATTGTAGGTCGGCACTCGCACGCCCAGAACATGCGCGGTGCCGTAGGCCATATAGACGTTGTCCATGCTGCGCGGTGTCGCGCCCCACAGAAAACGGAATACGTCCTGAAACATCAGCAGAAAACCGAAGGTGATCAGCAGCTGATAGCTCTCGTCGCGGCGATAGATCGTGCGCAGCACACGCTCGATCGGCAACCCGACAAGGCCGATCGCAAGTCCGGCTACGATCAGGACCGGAAAGAACAGCAGCGGCGGCATGCCAAGTTTGAGCGCGATGCCGACCGCGGTGATGCCGAAATACGCTCCTAGCGCATAGAACGAGCCGCAGGCAAGGTTGACGATCTTCTGCACGCCGAACACGAGCTGCAGCCCGGCGGCAACAAGAAACAGCACCGCGGCGTGGAACGTTCCGCCGAGGACGACGTCCACAAGCTCGGTCATGCCTCAGACCGGCATTTTCCCATTTTTGATCCAGTCCCAGAAATCCACGCCGGGCGGCTTTTGCAACTGCTCGGCGCTGTAGGAGTCGATCGAGGCCAGCGTCGGGAAATCGTATTTGTTGTTGTTGGTCGACGGGCCCTGGTAGAAAATCTGTTCGGCGATCTTGTCCTTGCGGAAGCGGCCCTTGCCGCCGAAGCTTTCGACCTCGAGACCGGGCATCGCTTCGGCCACCTGCTCCTTGGTCGGCCATTTGCCCGCAGCCTTTTGCGCGGCTTCGACGCCGGCCTTGTAGGTGATAAGGGCAAAATAGGCCCGCTCCGCTTCCCAGTGCGGCGCTTCCTTGTAGCGGTCCATGTAATCCTGCACGAACGCCTTCTGCAGCGCGGAGGCTTGCGGATGGTCGAAATACAGCGTGTTGTGCCCGAAGATGATGCCTTCCGGCATGAACTCCTTCCTGAGCAGGTTGATCTGCCATCCCGCCGCCGGCAGCACCAGCTTGACGCCATCAAACAAGCCCGCCGCATGGCCCTGCTTCATGAACACCGGCAGATCGGCGAACAGCATCGACGAGAAGATCAGATCGGGCTTCGACGCCTTGAGTGCTGCGATATGCGAGGTCAGATCCATGGTCCCGACCTTGGGCCATTGTTCGGCGACGAACTCGGCCTCGACGCCGTAGCGGGCGAGGATCTGCTTGAAGGCTTCCCAGTTGTTGCGGCCATAGGAATAGTCGGGGTTGATGCCAGCCACCTTTTTGAACTGGCCCTTGAAATGCTTGATCGCCAGCAGCGATCCCATCACCGCTTCACATTCGTTGTCGGTGGAGCGGAAAACGTATTTCGGATTCGGCATCATTTCCTTGACGCCGTCCTGCGTGGTGCCGTCCCACATCACCAGCAGCGCCTGCTCCTCTTCAGCCACGGGCGCCACGCCAAGGCTGACGCCGGTCGACAGCAATCCGTGAACGGCCTCGACCTTTTCCTGGAGAATCAGACGGCGAAAGCGCTCGATCGTATCCTTCGGGCTGGTCTCTTCCTCGATCGCAAGCTCGATCCTGCGGCCGCCGATGCCGCCATCCTTGTTAAGACGCTCGGCCGCCCATTGCACCGCGCGGATACCGCACTCGCCGGCGGTTCCGACGACGCCTGACCGCGGCGCGATAATGCCGATCTTGAGCGGCGTGTTCTGCGCGATGGCCGGGGAGAAAACGGAAGGTCCTGCCGTGGCGAGCACGCCGGCACCGGCGAATCTGGAAAAGTCGCGACGCGTCAGCTTCATTGGAAACCCTCCCCAAAGCGATTGCGCATCTGCCGTGCGCGGTTGCCATACCATAAATATATCAGCAACTTCGCAGCAAGCGGTTTTTTCAGGCAGCCGTCGTCAACACGGGCCAAAAGCCCGTTGTCGGCCTAATAGATTGGTGATATATCAGTCTTGGCAACCGGGCATTGAAATTCGGAGACGGCGCGATGGAATTGGCCTCAAGTTCGATGTCGAAACGGCAGCGCGATTATCGGGCAAACTACCGTTACCGCATCGCGGGCTGGTATAATGGCTGGCTTCATGTCTTCGTCATCTATGTAATCGGCTTCACCGCACTGTCGATTTATTTCGGCAACGTCGGCAGCCTGCGCCGTTGGGAATTGGCGATCGTGCCGGTGACATTTCTGTTCGCGAATTTCTTCGAATGGTGGATCCATCGCTTTGTGATGCACCGGCCGTCCCAGGTGAAGGCCTTTCGCGCGATCTATAACCGGCACACGCTGATGCATCACCAGTTCTTTACCGAGCAGGAGATGCGCTTCGCCGACCATCACGACTGGCGCGTGACCTTTTTTCCCCCCTATGCGCTGGTCACTTTCACCATGATGTCGATCCCGCCGGCACTGGCTCTGGGTTGGCTGATCTCGCCCAATGTCGGCTGGCTGCTGATCTCGACCACGACGTCGATGTACCTGATCTACGAGTTCATGCATTTCTGCTGCCACGTCGACGACAACTGGTTCGTCCGCAACGCACCCTTCGTCAACACCATCCGCCGGCATCACACCGCCCATCACAACCAGTCGATCATGATGGAGCGCAACATGAACCTGACCTTCCCGGTGATGGATTGGCTGTTCGGAACCTCCGACCTCGATCGCGGACTGCTTGGTCACCTGCTCAACGGTTATGATACCCGCTTCGTCAAGACCAACATGCGAAGGACATCGCGGACGCCGAAACCGGGAATCGAACTGCATCCGGCGGGTTTCGCCACGCCCGCCGAATAGACACGGCGGCGCGGAGCAATGACCATGGCGGCGATCGAGCCGAACTGGGTTTCGCTGATCTGGTTCGCAGCGTGCGCGACGATCTGCATGATCGCGTTTCTTGTCGTGGCCGGCATGTTTCCACTTCGATCGCGCCCGGAGCGGGCTCGATCCGGCACGGCGACGTTGCTGGTGGCAGGTAACGGCGTTCTGCTGCCTGCGCTTATGGTCAGCACCGGGTTTTACGGTTACGCCGAATTGAAATGGAGCAGCCTGATTATCGTAACCGGGCTCGTAGTACTGTTTGCGCCGGGGTTATTTGAGGCTTGGCCACCATCGTTTCGCGACGGACCGGCCGGGCTGATCTTACTGGTCGGCATTCAGATATTGGCTATCGTGTCACTTGCTAAGGTCGCAGGGCCGCCCTGGGCGGCCACGTCGTGATCCGGAGCTTGCAGCAATGCCTGTGAAAATCAAACTTGGACTTTCGCTGCTTGTCGTCCTGGTGACGGCACTCGCGGCCTATTATCAGCACACATTGGGCCACGATCGAATTCAATACGCCGTCGCATTCCTTGGCCTCTTCATGATTTTCTCGATGTGGCTGTTCCCTGAGGTCAAGCGAGACGAATCCGCCGGCGGTGTCCGCCGCGAGAATTCGCCGCGATAGGCGCGCATGCGTCGTGCCGAGAGCGAAGCGACGAGCAATCCAGTATGCCGCGGCTCTGGATTGCTTCGCTCGCACTGCCGATTCTGCAAATCGCATCCTCCGCTACGCGCGGTACGCTTTCTTGCCGGTGCCGCGGTACAGCACCCGCACCTGCTCTTCGGATACCATCTTGTGGTGCGCCAGCGCGGCGGGTTCGAGGTCCCGCTTCGGCACGTATTCGGGCAGGAAGTGACCGTAGGTGTCCTTGCCGCGCACCAGGGTCGCCCAGTCCCTCTGGCCGACGGCCTGCTTCAGCCGGGTCGGGATGTAACGGATCGCGAGGCCGATGCGCCGCTCGTCGGAGCGGTTCGGCTCCGAGCCGTGGAACAGCAGTACGTGGTGCAGCGAAGCCTGCCCCGGCTTCAGTTCGACATAGACGGCTTTGTTCTCATCGACCTTGACTGCTATCTCCTGGCCCCGAGTCAGCAGGTTGTGCTCATCGAAGGTGTCGTCGTGCCGGACCTGCTGTTTGTGCGTGCCGGCAATGAACTTCATGCAGCCGGAAACCCTGTTTGCCGACGACATTGCAATCCAGGCGGTTGCAACATCGGAGGAGTCGAGGCCCCAATAGGTGGCATCCTGATGCCAGGAGACGAAGCCGGGATCGTGCGGTTCCTTGATGAAGAAACTGGTATTCCAGCACAGGATATCCGGCCCGAGCAGATCTTCCATTGCGTCGAGGATCTTCGGGTGACGGATCATTTCGTTGATCCAGGTGAAGAGCACATGGCTGCGATGGCGCATTTCGCCCTTGATCGGGCCTCCGCTTTCGGCCTCATAGTCTTCGAGCTGTTTGCGGAAGCTGGCCACCTCGCTCTCACTCAATGCATCGATCGGGAAATGGTAACCCTGCCGGCGATAAGTCTCGACCTCGCTTTCGTTCAATAATTTTGGCATGGAGTCCTCCAACTCTCTCGTTTGTCGTTGCAAGGCTTGCGGCCAGCGTTTTGACGAAATTGGCCCTGCAGTTTTGCTCTGTCAAGAAGCGGCGGACTGGTCGCGCTCCAAGACCGGGAACCACTTCCACCTGTTCCTTCGTTATATTCGCGAAAGAAGATCATGTCGCGCGCGCGCCGAACAACGAATTGGAAGGACTTGACGCCCGAAGAGCGGCGGCAGCGACGGCAGCTCCGCCGCGAGAAGCAGCGGGCGGACAATGTCGGGCGCGCAGCAAAGATGCACGCCGCCCGGCTCGGAATGGAAGCGAAGCGCGCGAAAGGTCCGTCTGAATTGAAGCGGTCGACCTATGTCGGATGCTCGGGTTGGCGTTACTGGAAATGGCGTGATTCATTTTATGCGGGTGTGCCCCAGCAGAACTGGTTTGAGCACTATCTGAAACGGTTCGACACCGTCGAGATCAACGCGTCATTCTACTCCTGGCCAACCGTTGCCAACGTCCAGGCCTGGCGCCGCCAGATCGGCAAAAAAAGGTTCGTTTACACTGTGAAAGTCTGCGAGCTCATCACCCATATAAAAAGGTTCAAGGGCACCAAGACTCTGGTTCGTGATTTTGGCATCATCGCGGATATATTGGGCGACAGGATGGGCTGTTTCCTGTTCCAGTTGCCGCCGAGCTACCGCTACACAAAGGCCCGGCTGAACGCGATTGTAAGCCAGCTCGATCCCGTACGTCGCAACGTCGTGGAGTTTCGTCACGCGAGCTGGTGGAATAAGGAAGTTTACGAGGCCTTTCGGCAGGCCGGAATTATTTTCTGCTCCTGCAGCGGACCGCGCCTGCCCGACGAGCTGATCCGAACCGCTGATGAAGTCTATATCCGCCTGCACGGCCCCAAGCGGTGGTATCGGCACGACTATTCCAAAAGCGAACTTGCAACCTGGACTCGCAGGATTAAAGCAAGCGGAGCAAAGAGGGCCTGGATTTACTTCAATAATGATAACGATGCTCATGCCCCCAAAAATGCCGGCACCCTTCGGCGCATGTGCACTGGGGCATCGCAGGGGAAGGTCGATCACGCCAACTCCTGAGTGCAATGACACCGGCCTGGACAGGATGACGCCTCTACGGCCGGCGGCGGCAAACCCGAATCCCAGGCAGACCTGCCTACGGTCAGAAGCGCAGTATTCCGAAAAGGACCAGCAACGCTACGGTGACGAGCGTGGAAATGAGCAGCGAACCGAGGCAACCCAGGCGGCTGGAGAAGAGAAAGAACACGTGCCGGACCTTCGGAAAAAAGCGTCCGTCATTGACGGCGTACTTATCGGCTGGCAAAACCCCTGGTGTTGGGGCGCTGCGATATGTGGCTAATGACAATGGCCGCAACTCGTTCCAAAAATTTGGAACGACTGCGGTCCATCGCCATTGAAGTGTCATGAAAGTGATATTTTTAGATATTGACGGCGTACTTAATTGCGACGCAACCCCGAATCCGCGGCATTTTCCTTATGTTGTAGACAACCGTCTGCTTTGCCGATTCCGCGATCTTGTGCAAGCGACCGGCGCGACGGTCGTCCTCTCCTCTACCTGGCGGGTTGACCCCGTCGGGCTTCTGGCAGCGACATATCATCAGGTTCCATTCGACGATGTCTGCCCTGACATGCCGGGAGCTCCCCGATGCGACGAACTCTGGAGCTGGCTGCGGAACCATCTTGACGCAACGCGCTACGTTGTGCTGGACGATTCCAATGACTGTCTCGACGAACTTCCGCTCTTTCAACCGAGCGCAAGAACCGGATTGACTGACGACATAGCCAAAGGAATTGAAGAGTTTCTGGCCGGTCGGACCGACCAGGATATGAGGGCAGGCGCGATCACGCGGCTGGGTCAGAACTTCCACGCGCTGTTTGGACGCGACAAGAGCTAGGCAGCTGCTGCGACAAATGCGCAGCCAGGGCGGTGCAACCTCGCCACCATGAGTCCATGCCGCTTTGAACGAATGTGCGTGAAGCGGGTGCCGTCCGCTGGGGCAACATTCATGCGCCCCTGTGTCAATACGAAAGAAACGGCAGCGCCCAGAGCCTTCCGCCTCATTTCCGTAAATGGCGGCTGCATCTTCGATTCGCGAGAAACCATTCGGCTTACCCAAGCGTTGTCGGTGCTCGCAGGGAGCATCGGTCATGTCGGAAAAGCCCACAATTTCACGAAGAACCATCGTCGGCTCGGCCGGCCTCGGCCTCGCAGCCGTTGCCGCTCCATCGCTCGCTCAAGGAAAAACTGAAATGGCCCCGCAGGAGCTGCAGAACCCCGCCGACAAATATCCGAAACCGCCCTACAAGCAACAGTCGCAGCCATGGCCCGGGCTCGCGAGCAAGATGGACCCGCGCCCGGATCATGGTGAGCAGAGCTATCGGGGGTCTGGCCGTCTGATGGGCCGCAAAGCTCTTATCACCGGCGGAGATTCCGGCATGGGCCGCGCGGCAGCCATTGCTTACGCTCGCGAAGGCGCTGACGTCGCTATCAATTATTTTCCGACTGAAGAACCGGATGCCAAGGAGGTCATCGACCTTATCAAGGCGGAAGGCCGCGTCGGCGTTGCCATTCCCGGCGATCTGCGCGACGAAGCCTTTTGCCGGCGGCTCGTTGACGATGCGGTCAAAGGATTGGGCGGCCTGGACATCCTTGTCAACAACGCGGGCCGGCAACAGACCCGCCCATCCATTTTGGACATAAGCAACGAAGATTTCGATGCGACCATGAAGACGAACATCTATGCGCCGTTCTGGATCATCAAAGCCGCCCTCCCGCATCTCAAGCCCGGCTCCGTTATCATCGGTACGGCTTCGGAGCAGGCTTATGATCCCTCGCCCGATCTTTACGACTACGCCCAGACCAAAGCGGCGACCATGAACTACGTAAAGTCGTTGGCGAAGCAACTGGCGTCCAAGGGCATCCGCGTCAACGCTGTCGCACCGGGTCCGATCTGGACCCCGCTGCAGGTTTCAGGCGGCGCGACCATGGAAAAGCTGGAGAAATTTGGCGGCCAGACGCCGTTGGGTCGTGCGGGCCAGCCCGCCGAGCTCGGCTCGATCTACGTCCAACTGGCCGCGGCGGACGCAAGCTACGCGACCGGTCAGGTTTACGGCTCGGCCGGTGGATCCGGCCAGCCGTGACCTGCACGTTGGTCATCAAGAAGTGGCCGCCACTTGAGGGATAGAACATGACAACCGACGAGGCTGTGATTACGCGTCTTGCCATCCGGCACTCCGTTTCGACGGATGCCGTGCGGACTGTGCTGCGCGCGCTTAGTTCGGGTGGCGGACGAATGGCGCAGTTCAGCCACCCCGATTTCGGAGGCATGTCGCAATGGTCGCCGGGCATGACGATGGTCGGCGACATGTTCAACAGCGACCTCAAGGCGAAACTCGAAGCGATCTGCACGGAACTTGCTTCGTATGTCTGCAATGCGGGAATTCGCCAGGATAACCATGATCGACACGGCGACGACGTCAGCTATCGCTCGGGCGCGCGGAACGATGAATGGTGGCCGGCGGGTCTCGGCACTCCGAATTCCGTCGGCGCGCAAAACACCCTTCGCTACGCCCTGTTTCCGCAAACCAAGCGGCTGGCAATCCAGGACGGTCAGCGGGTCACGCTGTACGACACCGGCGATCACAGAATATTCGGCGTCGCCCAGGCTCAAAGCCATGATCAGACGCTAACATTCACGAGCCAAAGCGGTTTGGTACGGCTCAATGAGCTCCAGAAGATCAATCCATAGTCGAGCTGTTTGAGCCCTGCCAATGCCTGAAATGGAAAAAGCCCCGTTTTTGTACGGGGCTTTTCCTCTAAACCGCAGGCGATCCTTACTTCTTCATGGTTCCGCCGGGCGAGGTTGCATCGCCCTTCTTCTCGGCCGAGCCGGCTGTGTTGGCGCCCTGTGTGCTGGCATCCTTGCCCGAAGGCATCGAACTGCTCTCGACGCTACCCGTGGCTCCGTTCTTCATCGCTGCGCCACCGCCTGCGGTGGTACCGCCGTTCATCGAGTCGCCCGTCGTGGTCTTGCTCGCCGCCGGCCCGCCGGCCTGGGAGCTGCCGCCCGCCGTATTACCGGCTTGCGCAAAAGCCAGGGTGCTGGATAGTGCAAATGCGGCGGCTAACGCAATGGTCTTAATTTTCATGGTCATTTCCTCCGTTAAGCCCCTACTTGAAAACGCTGGTCGCAAAAGACTGTTCCCGAGGTCGGGAGGGGCCGTTCGTCGCATAACCTTGCAGATGGAACTTTGATCCCGTCCCTACCGTTGTTCTCTTTTTGCGAAGGTCAGAATGGCAGCAGGAGCTGCCATGGAGGCGAGAGCGGCAAGGTGAAACGTCGCAAGCAGGTTATGGCAATCAGTCAGTCCAAGGCCCGCAAGACGGGCGAAAAGGTGCCCAAGAAGAAGAAATGAGCGAGTATGTCATACGCTTCTTCCTGGGAGGCATCGTCGTTTCGGCGTTTGCCGTTCTCGGGGATCTTTTAAGACCCAAGAGCTTTGCAGGCCTTTTCGGAGCCGCGCCTTCGATTGCTCTCGTGACGCTGGGTTTGGCGCTCAATCAGCACGGCAGGGCCTATGCCGCTATCGAAGCCCATTCCATGATCTGGGGCGCGACCGCGTTGCTGCTCTACAGCGCTCTCGTCGGTCAGTTACTGCTGCGGCTTCGATTGAACGCACTCAAGGCCACCATCGTCGCGTTGCCTTTCTGGCTACTGATTGCCTTCGGCATGCTTGCGATATTGGGGGGCCAAAGCTGATGCTGGTGCGCGTTTCGACATCGTCCCTCAAGGACAGCCGCTGGTACGAATATGTCGTTCGCTTTGCGCTTGGGGGTGCGGCGACAGTATTTACGGGGGTGCTGACCAAGTGGTTTGGCCCGTCGGTGGGTGGCCTTTTTCTCGCGCTGCCGGCCATCTTCTGTGCCAGCGCAACGTTGATTTCGTCTCATGAAAAGCGCCGCAAACGCGAGGCCGGAGCGACCGGCAACCGCCGGGGTCAGGAGGCGGCGGCGCTCGACGCCGCCGGTGCCGCGCTGGGCAGTCTCGGAATGCTGGGCTTTGCCGCGGCCGTCTATTTGTTGGTCGGAACATACGGTCATATCGCGCTTGCGGCCGCGTTCTGCGTCTGGGCACTGGCGGCGTTGGCCGCCTGGTGGATCTGGCTTCGCGTACGCCGGGCGCGGTAAATTCCCGCCGTTATTTTTTGGCTGTGCCGGGCTCAGCCATCTTCCGGTGCTGCCTTGCAAGAACACTCGCGGGCATGACGTTCGCGACCGATGACTGAATCTTGTTTTTCATGCCGCTAACGACATCGCCGTCGCCGCGTATCATGGCGTCAAACCCGTTTTTGGCGACTTCCGCCGCATCGTCTTTTTCGGCGACGCCGACACTGGTATCCATCATATCGGCGCGCTCGAAGAACTTCGTTTCAGTGGCCCCCGGCATCAGGCAGGTTACGGTGACTTCGGTATCGCGAAGCTCTTCCCGAAGCGCGAAGGAGAAGGAATCGAGGAAGGCCTTGCTACCGTTGTAGACCGCCTGGAAACTACCGGGGATAAACCCGGCGATCGAACCTGTGATCAGGATCTTGCCGGCATTGCGCCGGCGCATATCGTTTCCAACCTTGTGAATGAGATAAACCGTGCCGGTGATATTGGTATCGATCACGTGGCGCGCCCTGGTAAAATCCTGATCGAGAAAAGCATGGCCGAGGCCGCGGCCCGCATTGGCAAGCAACGCGTCCACGGGACGGCCGGCGGTGGCAGCGTACAGTTTGTCCACGCCTTCTGTGTTCGATAGGTCAGCCTCGACCGCCTCGACATTCGTTCCAAGCCGGCGAATGTCGGCTGCAGCCGCATGTATCTCCGCTTCGTCCGCCGCGATCAAAAGGTCGAAGCCTTCGCGCGCGCAACACTTGGCAAGCTCCAGACCGATTCCGGTAGAAGCTCCGGTGACGATTGCGAATTGTCGGCTGGCGGACATATAGAACTCCCTTGAACGTCGGTGTTTCCGACATTCATAACCGCCGCGGCCCCGTCCTGTTCCGCCAGCGCTTTTGAAAGGCCGGCTCAGGAACAAGTTGCCATCGTGAGGCTTTCATCCAGACACCGCACGGAGAATGATGATGAAAGCACTGACATGGCACGGCAAAGGCGACATCCGATGCGACACCGTGCCGGACCCTAGAATCGAGGACGGGCGCGACGCCATCATCAAGGTCACGGCCTGCGCGATCTGCGGTTCCGACCTTCATATTTTCGACGGCGTTATCCCTGGGATGGAAAGCGGTGATGTGCTCGGGCATGAAACCATGGGCGAAGTCGTCGAGGTCGGTTCGGAAAACAAGGCGCTGAAAGTCGGCGACCGCGTGGTGGTGCCGTTTACGATTTCCTGCGGGCAGTGCTTCTTCTGCACGCGCGGTTTTTACTCCGGTTGTGAGCGTTCCAACCCGAACGCAAAAATAGCGGAGAAGCTATGGGGGCATTCTCCGGCAGGCCTGTTCGGCTACTCCCATCTGCTTGGCGGATTTGCCGGCGGTCAGGCCGAGTATCTGCGCGTGCCCTTTGCCGACGTGGGACCGATCAAAGTGCCGCAGGGCCTTAGCGACGAGCAGGTATTGTTCCTGTCGGATATTTTCCCGACCGGCTATATGGCCGCTGATTTCTGCAATCTGAAAGGCGGCGAAACCGTCGCGATCTGGGGCTGCGGCCCGGTGGGGCAGTTCGCAATCCGCAGCGCCTTTCTACTCGGCGCCGAGCGCGTCATCGCCATCGATACGGTGCCTGAACGGCTGGCGCTCGCGCAAGAAGCGGGAGCCATCACGCTCGATTTTCGTAACGAGGACATTTACGACCGGATACAGGAAATGACGGCCGGCCGTGGTGCCGATGCCTGCATCGATGCGGTCGGCACAGAGCCGGACACCATGTCCGGCTTCGACGCGGTGATCGACCGTGTCAAGGTCGCAACCTTCATGGGTACCGACCGGCCGCATGTGCTGCGCCAGGCGATCCATTGCTGCCGCAACTTCGGCACCGTGTCGATCGTCGGCGTCTACGGGGGCTTTGTCGACAAGATTCCGATGGGCTCGGCCATCAACCGCGGCCTCACCTTCCGCATGGCGCAGACGCCGGTGCAGCACTATCTGCCGATGCTGCTGGCGCGAATCGAAAAGGGCGATATCGATCCGTCCTTTGTCATAACGCACCGGGCGTCGCTGGATGAAGGTCCTGAGCTCTACAAGACTTTTCGCGACAAGAAGGACGGCTGCATCAAGGTGGTGATCAAGCCTTGATGGCATGAATCCTGTTCGGAACGACGAAGCGACGTTTCCATGAGTCCTGATGGACCCTGCGCTGGCTGGCTGTGCGGCGCTGATCGCACGTGGTGGACAGTACGTCACATATGACATTCATGCGAAACGGCGGGCAAGCTGCTGAAGCGACCGGGGCCGACACGTCACGGTAGTCCACATGGAACGGACAACCTTGACGTATGCAAGCTTTAAGTCGCGCCATCGCGGCCCTTTCAGCTATTCTTGCGGCCGGTGTAGTATTGCCGGACTGCCAACCGAGTTGCCGCAACCCCAGCCCTTTCAACTGGCGGCACTGGAGTTGACGGGAGGCGTCACAGCTTCATCGTTAGCGATTGCGCTCGCGCAGCAACGCTTGAGGAACCGTCATGAAACTTTCCCGCCGTGCATTCCTGCATCTTGCTGCAGGGGGTGCCGTGCTGCCAGCCGTCTCGCGTCCGGCCGTCGCTCAAATATATCCGACGCGGCCAATCCGGCTCGTGGTCCCATTCGCGCCTGGTGGTGCGTTCGACGCCATCGGACGTCCATGGGCGGAAAGGATAAAGCCGCTGCTGGGCACCGTGGTGGTCGAAAACATCGGTGGTGGCGGTTCTTCGCTGGGTGCAGCCGCCGTCGCCCGCGCTTTGCCTGACGGCTACACGATCCTGCTCGGAGGAACGCAGACGCACGTCAACGAGACCCTGCTCAAGAGCCGCCCGCTTTATGATCCGGTCAAAGATCTGGTTCCGATTGCAGGAGCGGCGGTCTATTTCCTCGGTATTGCCATGCATCCTGAGGTGCCGGCTCAGAACCTCAGCGAACTTATCGCTTATGCGAAAGCCAATCCCGGCAAGCTGTCCTACGGGCACGCCGGCGTCGGCACGATCCAGCATCTGACCGGTGAGTTGTTCAAATCCCTGGCGGGAACATCCGACATCGTTCAGATACCATACCGGGGAACGGGACCAGCGATCGCAGATTTGGTCGCCGGGCAAATTCCCATGGGCATCGTGGGCGTGACCGGGCAGGTGCTCGAATTCCATCGGACCGGCAAGCTGCGGGTGCTTGCCGTGACCAGTCCCACGCGTCTCATCGCGGCGCCTGAACTCCCGACGGCGGGTGAACTGGGCTTCCCCGGACTGACTGTCACAGGCTCCATCGGGCTGCTCGCTCCGGTCGGGACGGCGATTGAAATAATCGAACAGATTGCGCAGGCGACGCGCATGGCGCTCGCCGAACCGACCTACAGGCAGATGTTGATCGACGCGGGTATGGAAGCTCCCAGCAATTCAAATCCCGAAACATTCCGCCAGTCCCTTGCCGCCGACGTTGCCCTCTGGGCACCGGTAGTCAAATCGCTCGGGCTGAAGCTCGACTAACCGTGGCGAAAACCTCACGCATCATCATGACGTCCACGCTGGCGATAAGGAAACCTGCCGGCCCCGAAAGCCAGTTTACCGCTACAAAGGCGTTTCTGGGATTCTGCCTCACCTCCTGGAACGAGCCGTTCGAACTGTGTAGTCAAGCCGGCGTCTCAGTGGAAGATGCGTCCGGAGTCGATGACGACGGTCTGGCCGGTCATAGTCTCGGTGCGGCACATGGCGACCACCATGTCGGCGCAGTCGTCCTTGTCGGCTGGCCTCTTCAGGAGCGAGCCCGATGCGGAGCGCTCGATCTGCTCGGGCCGGAGATTGGCTGTCGCGCGAGTGCCGTCCAGCAGGCCAGGTGCCACGCAATTGACGAGCGTCTCGGGCGCCAGCGCCACCGCCATGCAACGCGTCAAATGAATGAGCCCCGCCTTCGACACCGCGTAGGCGATAGAAGAGCCAGTGGGGCTGAGCCCTGCTACCGAAGCTATGTTGATGATGCGGCCTCGTCCCTGGGCCTTCATGACAGGGGCTACCGCCTTGGTCAGGCGCATCGGCCCCGTCAGGTTGATGGCCATGACCTTGTTCCATACCTCCGGCGTCAGACTGTCGAGATCGCCGAAGGGGATCGAGACGTTGTAAGCGGCGTCATTGATCAGAATATCAAGGCGGCCGAAGACCTGCGTTACCTCGCCTACCAGCCGATCGACGGCCGCGGCGTCGGTTATGTCACAGGCGAAAGTTTGAGCCTTGATTTGATAACGCGACGTCAGTTCGCCAGCGACGCTTTCCGCCTGGTCGCGGCTACGGGCATACATGACAGCCACATGAGCGCCCTCCTGCGCGAGCGCGTGGCAGATGCGCTGCCCCAGCCCGCCATTGCCGCCCGTCACCAGTGCAACCGCGCCTTTCAGATCCATCGTTTTCTCTCCCTTACTGCGAATGCGTTGTCGCATCGCAACCACTCCCACCCGTTTAATCCCTTGCCGCGCCATCCGATAGGGCCGGCTGCGCCGTCCGTTACTCGACAACTAATTCGAATGGTCAGACGCACCGCCGTCCAGAAGCGTATAAGCTCGTCGCCGGAGAGAACGGCGCGGCGACCGGCGGCCTGGCACAGGCACGACACAATAGGTGAGGAGCACACCATGAAGTTACTGTATTTCGATGATTTCAAGCTCGGCGTGCTGAAAAACGACGCCGTGGTCGATGTCAGCGCCGCGGTCAAGGACATTCCGCATACCGGCCCGGGCGATCTAATGAACGGTCTGATCGAGCACTGGGACAGCTACAAGCCGCGGCTCGAGGAGGCGGCGGCGCGCGGCGGGGAAGTGCCGGTGTCGAGCGTGCGTATCCGTCCGCCGGTGCCGGGTCCGCGCACGATAGACTGCATGGCGGTCAACTACCTGGAAGATGGAACGCGTAACACGCCGGCGCCGATCAACGCCTTCCAGAAATCGCCCAGCGCGATCATCGGACATGGCGACACGATGGTCCTGCCGGATGTGCCGGCGACGATCTTCGAGGGCGAGGCCGAGATCGCGGTCGTCATCGGCAGGAAGTGCAGCCATGTCAGCGAAGCCGAGGCCATGAGCTACATCTTTGGCTACATGAACTTCGTCGACGGTTCGGCGCGCGGATTGCCGCCGCCGGGAAACGTGTTTTTCCAGATGAAAAGCCGTGACACATTCGCGCCGATCGGCCCCTATCTCGTCACCGCCGACGAGATCAAGGACCCGTTGAAGCTGCAAATCAGGCTATGGAATAACGGCGTACTGATGCAGAACTTCAACACCGACGATATGGGCCACAACATCGGCAAGTGCATTGCCTGGCTTTCGACCATCCATACGCTGCACCCCGGCGACATCGTCGCCACGGGCACCAATCACCGGGGTCTCAATCCGTTCATGGACCGCGATACGATCGAGCTGGAAACCGAAGGGCTCGGCCGGTTGAAGTTCGACGTCAAGGACGATCTCAAGCGCGGCTGGGCGCGCAAAACCCGCCTTCAGATGCACGAAGAGGCGCAGGAGAAGACCCCGGGCATGTATCCGGACGTCACCCCGCAGCTTTCGGGCAGATATGCGAAGTGACTGCTGCGTTCCAGCCACCGACGGACCAAACTAGATCGAAGGATGGTCGTTTTTTGCCTCGCCATGGGCTGGCCTTGCATGGGCGATATAGTCGGCAACCAGCCTGCTGATCCCTTCCCGAACCGGGATGGTGGATCGCCATCCCAATATCGCCGCGGCGCGGCTGGGGTCCCCCCAGAAACGCGTGACGTCAAACGTTCTGGGCGGAGCGATTTTGACAACCGTTCGGGAACGCGCCGCGGCGCCGCTCGTCATCTCGGACAGCTCTCGTAACGACGTCCCGATCCCCGACACGAAATGAAGCGGAGGCAGATTCCTTTCACCTGCCGATAGCAGCACCGACAGGTCAATCACTCCCCGCGCCACATCGGCGACATGGGTAAAGTCGAAGGTGCAATCAGGACCGTCAAGTCGCATTGTGCCGTCAAACGCCGCCGCGGAGGCAAAAGCTGGAACAACGCGATCAGAGTGATCATCGACGTCACCATATACGCTTGAGAACCGGATCACGGCTGTTCGAAGGCCGCCGTCGCGCACTTGCCAGACGAGCTGTTCGGCTGCGTATTTCGAACGTGCGTAAACGTTCATCGGATTGAGCGGGGCAGCCTCGGATACCGGCAGTTCGACCTGCTGACCGTACACTTCCCGGCTGCTCGCATAGATGAACCACGGCTGCCGCGGAAGCCTGAGGGCAAGCTTCAAAATCCTTCGAGTTGCCTCGACGTTGGTTTGCCAGCAGTTGAGCGGCGACTGCTCTGCCCATACAACACGCGACACTGCTCCGAGATGGATGATACCTGTTACGTCGGCCAGCGCGCGCTCAACAGCATCTTCGTCGCGTAAATCCCGGTGTGCGGCCGGGTCGCGATCGCATATGTCGAACCGCACGGCAGCCGCATATGTGTCTGCCTTTATTCTCTCGATCACCGCGCGACCGATGAGGCCGCTCGATCCGGTGACAAGAATTCGACCGTGAAGCGGAGACAATTCCAGTTCCTTCGTAGAGCATCAGGCATATTCCGCCTAATGGGCCGCCCTCAGCGGATTGATGACGGCATCGTCTATTCATCAGACGAAGCGATGCTTGCCAAGAAAAAACGCGCTTCCTTTTAGCTCGACGGAACCGTATGGCCCGGACATTTGCTTTATTTTTACGCAGCCCTATACGCCTTCATACCTCTATACGTCGCTACCCACGCTCTCGCTAACCGAAGAAACGCTCGAACGCCGGATCTGTGATCCGACATCGCGTATCGCCCCGGCTTGCGGGCAATATTTGGATTGAGTATCATGCAATCAACGTCGGTCTTGCCTTGCATACCAACATCTGGGTGCGCTATTCGAGACTGTGCGCCCGACGTTTGGCGCGGCAGTGGTTATGAAACTGCGGCGAGCATGAAGCCCTCTAAGGTGCATCCGTGAGCGAATCTGCGCAAAATGAAACGCCGATGAATGCGGTCGCGAGAGCTTCCAGCGAGCCAGCCAATGCGAGTGTGGACCATTGGCGTCAAGAGAGCGTCATGCTGCTCGATACGTACAACGTGCTGCACCAAGAGAACGCGCGTTTGCGGCATGCATTGAATAACGAGCGGTTTGAACAGCACAAATTGCGCAATTCTGTGATCAGCCTCAGGGAACAAATTTCCGAACAAAGCCGCGATCTGGAAAAAACCTGCTGGACCATTTCGGAACTGCGCCAGGGCGAGGAGGAGAAGGCGCTCCTCAAAGAACAGATCGCGGGCTATGTCCGGGAACTGGAGAAATCGTCCTGTCTGATCGCCGACTTGTGCGGATGTCATGAGCAGAATCTTATTCTCAAGGAACAGATCGTAGGCCGGGAAAGAGAACTGGAGCAATCATCCGCCGCTATCGCGGACTTGCGCCAGGTGATGGAAAATCACCATCTCCTCCAGGAACAGCTTGCCAGCCGCACAAGGGAACTCGAGCAATCTTCCCTGATCATCGCGGATCTGCACCGGGCGGCAGAACGGAGCGGTGTGCTCGAAGAACAGTTGGCCAGCCGAACAAGCGAGCTGGAGCAATCTTCCATGATCATCGCGGACCTGCACCGAACGGCAGAACGGAGCGGTGTGCTCGAAGAACAACTCGCCAGCCGCACAGGCGAACTCGAGCAATCTTCCATGATCATCGCGAACCTGCACCAAGCGGCGGAACGGAGCGGTATGCTCGAAGAACAACTCGCCAGCCGCACAAGCGAGCTCGAGCAGGCGTTGCGTGCTATAGCGGAGTTGCAGCAGAGCCAGATCGAAACCGTTTCTCTTGAAAAACAAGTTGCGGACCAAAGTCGCGAATTGGCGCAATTGAACTCCACAATTACCGGGTTGAAGGCCCTCGAGCATGTGGAGGAACTTCACCGAGAAATCCTGGCATCGACCTCCTGGAGGGTAACCCGACCACTGCGCTTTATCGGACGCCTGCTCAAGCGCAACAGACCCTAATGAAAAACGCGAAATAGAACTCGTCTTACTTCAGGCGAATTTTACTGAGGCGGGCGTCCTGCTTCGCCGCGACGGCCGAAAAGCCGTAATTTTGTTCAAGGTGGTCGCGCGCCCGTCGTGCTTTCTGGGCCGCCGCATCCGGTTCGGCGTAGACACGACGCATAAGCCAGGCCGCATGAAGTTCGTCCGGCTCCGCCCACTGCCCCGCCGCGTGAGGATATTGCCCCTCCAGGACAGGGATCAATCGATATTCGACGGGGAAGCCGGTCTGGGGCAGGACGAGTTCGGTGGTTCCAGAGTAGTCAGTCGCAATGACCGGCTTACCAAGCATTATTGCTTCGGAGACCAGCAATCCGAGCCCTTCGGCGCGGTGTAGCGAGACAACGCAATCGACGGCATTGAGAAGAGCGAGTACTTCTTCACGGCACATTGTCTGTTCAATCAGAAGCACATCGGGGTCGTCGGAAAGCTCGCCGTGCAGCGAGGCAAGCTTGGCCGGTACGAATGACCCGTTGAGGCATTTCAGTACAAGGCCGACGTTAGCGGCAGTCCCCGGCGGGAAGGCCTTGCGAAACGCCCGGTAGACCGCGGCGGGATTTTTTCGATCATAGAATGAAAGAACGTCGAAAGAAAAAAAGAACAAGAATTTGGATTTTGGCAAACCAAGTTTCTCGCGATCCGACGCATGGGGAGGTTTGAACGTCAGCGCGATCGGCATCCTGATTACCGGCCTGGAGAGCTTGCGCACAAGGGCTGCCTGAATGAAGCGCGTAGGAGCCCAGATTTCGTCGATTTCGTCGAACGATTCGCGCCAGGCGTCCGGAAATTCGTAAAGCTCCCAGAACGGCACGGCGATACGATACGCATCGTCACGTCTTCGCGTTCGCAACTCAGCCGCCAAAATCGAAAGTTGGTCAGCGTTCATGTTATAGATCTGAACTCTGCCTTCGATGCGTTCGGAGAATCTCGAAGGCCCGCTGGTCTCGTTCCGGCGATCAGCCTCCAGCGTCGGCGACATGTCGTGCGCGTCAACGGTGAGGACTCCGCGGGAAAGACAACGGAAAGTCTGGCGTGCCACCTCGCCGATACCACCCGTAAGTTTGAAGTAACCAACCAACGTCACATCAGGACGCTTCACGTTGGACTCAGCAGGACGAACCGCCGACGGTGGACGCTGACCTGTCCTTTCAGCCACAGGTTCAACCAAACGGTGATCGAACTGCAAATGCGCCACCAAATTATTCAAGCACCAGCGCAGGAATTCATCGGCGCTTTCCGCGCGCGCCAGATCAAAGGCGCGAGTGAGCGAAGGATGGGTGGTCCAAAGATAATAAAGCAGGTTGGTTATCAGTGAAGTCGGCGCGTGCCGCGGCGCGGCAAAGGCAGGCAGATGGATGAATTCTTCGTAAGTCTGAAACGGATCACCTCCCCAAGGGGCGTGCTGTTCTTGAAACATGCGCCGCACCGCCAGGGGGATAAGCGTGCCGGAGGCGAAGTGTCCGTAGGCGTAGCTTTCCGAACCGACGGCGCCAAACCCGTTGGCACGAAGCCGGTCCTGATAGCAGCGGATCAGCGCGGCCAATGCAGGAGAAATGTCCGCGCCTCGAAAACGTCGCGTGTATTTGGATAGTGCCGTCGGATCATCCGGATCGATTCCGCTGAAGTGAAAGAACGTCAGCGGTTGCCCGTCGACTGACCAACTCGTTCCATCGTAACCGAGCTCACGCTGATTCAGATTGAAGTAAGCCGCATTTAGCGTGGCATCTCGCAGAATATGCACTCTGGACGTGAAGCCGGGCACCAGATCAAAAAACTTTTGATCGACGAACAGACCGTCTTCTACTTTCCGTATACAGTCGAATCGCAAATGACGCCTCCACCAATGGAGGATATCTTCCGTCTCCGGATGCCAACGACAGCCAAGAAAGCCTAAATTATATGCGCCGGCGCGCATAATATAGATATCGTTCTGATCACTGTCTTCCGCCGGCTTGCACAGATGCGGCGTGAGAACGAAATTGGCGCCGTCAGCAAGCGAATCGAGTACCGATGTAAGGGGACGAAAAAGCAGAATATCGGCGTCGAGATATATCACGTTCCGATAGCCTCGCGCGAATAACTCGAGGAATATGAACGGCTTTATGGCAGTGTTGAACTCCAATATGTCATATTGAAAAGCAAAGCTCGGGAAATCAGGAATGTGAAGATCACGAGCCTGCAACACTTCGGCACGTTCCGGATAGAAATTGTCCAACGAGATCTTTTCGTCTGCCAGGCCAAGGAATAGAACCGCGTCGGGATGGTATCGTGCGACCGACGCGAGAAGCGTTCGCGCATAGGGCATATAGTTGTTGGAGCAAATAGTAAAAATCGCCGTGTAGCTCGGCACCGTTCGGCTTTCGTTGTCGTGGGAGGCTCGCGCCGCGCTGAAAGAAGGTCTGGAGGCGGACGATTATCCCTTGGCGGCTGCCGGAGATCAAGAACAAACTGAGTGATCTGCGGGATAAGCAAAAATCGTAACCTACGATGTTGGATTCAGCGCGCGGGCTCACGCTATAGGCAACTTCGCAAGACCGATGTATTCTTCCAGATCTCGAACACGTGCGCTCGAAAGCAAACAGGCCAGTGCGATGAAAATGTGGCCGTCCGGCAGGAGGAAGGCTGCGGTTCAATTTCGCCCAGCAACAGATGCGTGGACGAGCGTCGACAATGCGTGATCGTACAGCCATCTTTGTTTTAGGAATGCACAGGAGCGGAACTTCGGCGCTTACTCGCGTGCTCAGCTTGTTGGGAGCGGCTCTGCCGCGCAACGTGTATCCACCCGGGCCCGGTAATGAAACCGGTCATTGGGAACCGGAAGCGGCTGTAGAGTTGAATGACCGAATTCTGAGCACGGCGCGAACGTCGGTCAACGACCTGTATGGGCCGACCGAAACCTGGTTTCAAACCGAGGTGGCCGCTCGTTTCGTCGAAGAGATGAAACAACTCGTCACAACGGAGTTTCTTGACGAGCGCCTGTTCGTCTTCAAAGATCCGCGGACGTCGCTGTTGTTTCCGCTGTGGCGCCGGGCGCTAGCGCAACTCAACGTGCGTTGTGTGACGACAATTATTTCCCGCAATCCTGTTGAGGTCGCCCTATCCCTGGCGGACCGCCAAACCAAAGCCATGCCAGGGCAGATGTGGCCGCTGGAGCGCGGTGGTCTGCTTTGGTTGCGTTACACTTTGGCGGCTGAGCGCTACACGAGGGGCAGCATACGTTCATTTTGCCTCTACTCTGATTTGTTGAAGGACTGGCGCAAGGTCGCAAACCAGTTGGCGCGGGAACTTGACGTTTCATGGCCGCGGCCACTCACCCAGGCTGAAGGCGATATTACCCATTTTTTGTCAGCTGAGCTTCGTCATCAGTGTGAGCCCGACGACGTCGGAAATCGTCCAGGCATCTGGTCCTCATGGGTCGCACCGGTTTATGCGGCATTGTGCAGGACCAAGGACGGCCGAGAGCCGGATCGACTCGTTTTCGACGCGGTCGGACGATCGTTCGAAGAAGCTTGCATGGGTGTTCGGTCGAGTTCCCCGGCGGAGGACTTCAACTCCCACGCCTCCGTTCCCGCGGACACACAAGCCGGCGACCTTCCCCGCGCCCGGAAGTCGTTATGTCTGGTCGGCAGCGCGTTCTGCATGCCCGATGAAGGCGCAAGCGACCTGAACGTTATTCTCGACGCCGCCGCCGCTGCCGGTTTCAGCGTCACTATCGTCCAAGCGCCTTCTGAAGCGGTCGGCATCGTACCGGAGGCGTTTAAAGAACATCACGTGGATATTCGGTATTGCGCCGCAAGCGTACCGACAATCGAGCCTGCCTTTTTGCGGCCGAGCGTGGAACTGTTCAGGAACCTTCGTTCGTGCCGTTTTGACGTGGTGCTGTTTCAGGACCGCGAGGCACTCGGCTTTGCCAGCGTTGTAGCAAAACATGCCGGCTTGGCATTCGAAGAAACGCTGCTGGGCGTCGTGGCTTTCGGTAGCTCCCGCTGGCGACGGGAGGGCAATGGTGAATTCCCGACCAATCCGACGCCGATAGCGACCGAATACGTCGAACAGAAAGCAATCGAGCTCAGCGACATTGTCCTCCTGCCTTCGCAGGAGATTGCGCGGTGGATGGAGGAAGCGGGGTGGCAAATCCGCCAGGCATTTTCTTTCCCGGAAGCCATGAATACGCCGTCCTCCAAGGCCGATGGCTGGCTTGGCGCCCTTCAGAAGATGCGTTACCCGGAACATCGGCTGATCGTGCGGAGCGATGAGGGATCTTCTGCGAACGACGTCACCATTGTCATCCCGCATTTCGAGCAGCCCGGTTTGCTTGATGAAACCCTGACCGCCCTGACGACGCAAACGGAGATGAATTTTTCAGTGCTGGTGGTCGACGACGGCAGCCAAAGCGCAGCGGCGGCGCAATATCTTGCAACGATTGAAGACAAGTATAAAATATTGAATCTTCGCTTGCTTCGTCAGGAAAATCTTTATCTCGGCGCCGCCCGAAATGCCGGTATCCGGGCTGCAATGACCGATTTTATCATCCTGCTGGACCACGACAACATTCCCTTTCCCGACATGGTAAAAACCCTGCGGCGAGCGATACTGACGACGGGCGCCAGCGTCGTCACCTGCGGAATAAGGCACTTCCATGATTCGCCCGAGGGTCGCCAGTTCGATAGTGAACATTGCGGCCCGGATCAGTTTTTCTCCGGCGGTCCTGTCCTGCTTGGCGCCATCCACAACTGCTTTGGCGACGCGTCAGGAATTTATCGAAAGGCAGTTTTCGACGAAATCGGCTATTTTCATGAACTGCATGGCACCGCGTTCGAAGACTGGCAGATGCATCTACGCGTCGTAACCGCTGGATTTCGCCTGCTGAGTTTGCCAGAGCCCCTGGTGTGGTATCGCGTTCGGCCGAACAGCATGTTGCGCACAACGCGGCGCTATGACAACGCCCGCGTCATAGCGTCGACGGTAAGGCGGCTGCCCTGCTCGATGCTGGAACCGCTGGCAGATTACCTTATGGGCTCCGAAATAGAACTTGGCAGGCTCTACGGTGAAGTAGCAAGACTGATGGCCAATCAGCGAGGTTAACCGCCTTCCTGCCATGACAAAGCGCCATGCCGCACCATGCTACCTGGACCCGCACGATTCGGAGCAGGTAGCGGATGGAAGCGGTCTTCATCCCAGATTGTGATGTAGCATTGCCTGGTGCATGCCTAGATCGCTAATCCACCAGCAGGGCATGACAAGCATGGCGACATGCCTTACAGAAACCCGCTATCGCTGGCTTCTCCTCGAGTTTCCTTCAACGTCTTCCGAACGGATCAGCCCATGCTCTCCATCGTCGTTCCCGTCTACGACGAAATCGATACCCTCGGCGGAGTGCTGGCAACGCTGGTGAGGGTTCTGCCGCGAGTCGCGAAACAGATTATCGTCGTCGATGACTGCTCGAAGGACGGCTCGCGCGAGTGGCTGCGGCAGCAGTTTTCCGACGGGACAAGGACCGGCATGAGCATCGATGTCGGTTTGGACGGGAAGCCTAAATTCATCGCAACCGACGAAGCCTCCGTGACGATCGAGGTTATATTCCATAAGGTGAATTTGGGCAAAGGCGGCGCGTTGCGTTCCGCCTTCGCGCATGTCATCGGCGACGTTGTCGTGGTGCAGGACGCCGACCGGGAGTACGATCCCAACGACTGGCGGGAGATGTACAACCTGATTGCCGTGCGGAAAGTGGCGGATGTGGTCTATGGTTCACGTTTTTACGGCAGACCGCACCGTTCGCTGTACTATCATCACTACTTGGCCAACCGGCTGATCTCTACGTTATTCAATATCTGCTGCAACCAGACGCTGACCGATATCGAAACCTGTTACAAGATGATGACGCGCGACGTCCTTCGATCACTTCGGCTGACTGCCAACGATTTCGGCATCGAAGTCGAGCTCAGTATACAGATCGCAAGGCAGCGCAAATGGCGGATCTACGAGATGGGAATCAGCTATTACGGTCGCACCTACGCCGAAGGCAAAAAGATCGATTGGAAGGACGGGCTCAAGGCGTTCTGGTACATTTTCAAATTCCGTTTTGCCCGATAGGATATTTCGACCGCAAGCAAATCAATCGAATACGCGCAGCTAAATGGTCCGGTCTAACCAGTTCGCGGCGACCATCACGATCCCGATCATGGCATACAGCAGCCGGTAACCCATCTGGAGCCGGCGAAGGCTTTCAAATTCCAATCCACCGCGCAATGCCTGCAACGATGCGTACAAATGTAGCGGATAGAGCATGGCGGCGGCAACAAGAATGCGGGGCAAGACGCCGCACAAGGCAAGCGCCGCCAGCAGCGCATAGGCAATAGTGAACAACACCAGGCCGGCGACAAAAGCCGGCGCCTTGCCGTACGCGACAGCGTTCGTCCTTATTCCGTTCACCAAATCCGCTTCGTAATCACGCGTTTCATGATTGATGTGGCCGGCGGTGAATACCAGTCCGAAGAAACAGCCAATTGCCACGGCGCGCACGTCCAACACGGCCCACATCGCGTATCCGAGCAGGAAATGCAGCATCCCGCCTACAAGATGCAGGAGTGAGTTGAAAACAGGTTTGCCTTTGACGTTAAAAAGTCTCACTGAGTAGAGCGCGCCCAAGCCGGCGATCGCAACTGCGAGGATGAGTGTCGATTTCCCGATTATTGCGAATATCAGCAGGCTCGGCGCGAGCAGACCCATCGCGAACATACCAAACGCGAAACGGTTCACGCCCTTTGCGAAGAACGTTTGCGCAGCTCGTTTGGGATCTCTGAGATCACCGTCAATTCCGGACCAGTCGTTAAGAGCAAAAACATGCGCCACCAGACAGCAGCTTGCAAAGCCAAAGACGGCAAGCGCCAGCAAGTTGTTGATGGTCAATGCCCGAAGGGTGAAGCAAGCTCCGATCAGCGGAGCGCCCTGCAGAACAAGAACTTCATCCCAACGGATGCTCGAGAGCAGACGCAAAAACGGCCGCGCATGAACGGGGGGGTTTTCTAAGGCAGCTTCACCGAGAGGTCGCGTCACTTTTCGGTGCATTCTTTCTGCGCGTCGCTTCCCCCACAGGCGGACCTGCGCTGCCTGCGTTGGTGCTCGAAATAGAGCCTGAGCCAGACGGCATAGCCGAGTTCTTCAGACCAATAAAACCGACGCACCGAGGCGGTCAGGTCATTATGATAAAGAAGAGGTGGATGATGCGCAATTGTCGAAAAATCCTCCGCTGCAAGCTTGTGCAGAAAGTCGCTTGTTCCGGAGAGCATCTCGCCGCTCGCATTGCTGATTGATTGCAGCCGTTGCAATGCCTCAACCCAGATCTGTTGTCCAGGTATAGTGGTTCGCAGCATGGTCTCCGGAAGTTGCATCGGACAACCGAGCTTGTTCAGTTCTGGCAGGCGCAGAATAGCGACCAGCGGCACTAGTTTATAGTATACCCAAATGCTCTCGTCGGCGCCCCGCCGTTGCAGCGCCTCGCATAACGCCCTCGCCGCCGGCGGATTTGCCTCCGCCAGGAACATTAGCACGTGCATCTGAATTGCAATGTCGGCGGGGTTTGGATCGCTGCCCGGATCAATGCACGCATAGCGATCTCGTGGCGCGAGCCAGGTGCGATAGAGCCCGTCAGCAGTGCGAAATCGAGAGAGGGTCTCAAGCGCCATGGACCGCAATTGAGGTGTGCTACCCGGCGAAATCCTCCACACCAGCGCGGTGTCATCGGCATCCGGTGTAATAGCGCAGCCGAGGGTGCCGATCGTGGAGGCGTCGGGACGACCGTGATAACGAACCAGGCCGCCGTCTTCGATCTGGCTTGCAAGGAAAACGCGGGCGCGGTTCAGCGCATTTTCGATACCAGCCGGCTGCGCCACGGGACCGGCAATGTCCAGCATCATCGCATTGATGAACGTATTCATCTCCTGACGTGGCCGCTCGAATCGCTCCGCATCGGTGAAAGCCGTCAGCCAAAACCCAGGGGCTTGCTGACGCTCGACAATTATCCCGGCCGCTTGTTCGGCCGCTTTTGTAAGCTCCTGATCGCGGTGATCAGTTTCGGCGGCAGCCGGAAGGATAAATGTGCGCTCTTGCAAGAGGCGGGCTTCGCTGCCGTCATGGGCGCGGACGATGGCCGCCACTACGTGCTCGCCAAGAGCAAGATGCCCGGCCGGAAACTTGATCCGCCAACCACTTGGGCTTTTCTTGCCGAGCGCGCTCACGACGTCGGGCCGTTCAAAGAAGCCGCCGAAACTTCCTACGATTCGGCCATCAAGCCGAACCGCGACCTCTATCGGCGACTGGCCGTTTGTAAGCGCCCACCCCTGGACTTCGACTTCCCCACCTTCCTTGTTCGAAACCGTGATGAGGTCGATGTGACCCTGCAGATAGTCCAGGAGATCGGCCGGAGGGCGCGAATGGTTCAATTCCGCGATGAATGACGCGTTGCGGATATCCCAGGCGGCCCGCATCTTGCCGGAGCCGATGGCGGCGAACAGATTGGCATCGGACACCCCGGTGTACCAGAACGCGCCGGTCGCCTGAATGGCTATTGCGACCACGCAAGCCAAGCCGAATGCGAAACGGCCTACCGTCGACAGCGCCCCGACGACAGGCGGCAGCATCCAAAACAGGATAGGAAGGGCATCGGTAAGCCAGCGGGGGCCGAAAGACATGCCTTGCCGCCAGTCTCCAAATCCGTAAAAAACCATTTGTAGGGCAGCAGCAGAACCTGTTGCGAGCGTGAGGGCCCGCCAATTTCGATCGCGAAGCACGAAGGTAAAGCAAAAAGGGATAAAAAGCAGAAATGGCGAAAAAACAAACAGACCGCGCGTCGGGCTGACGAGTAACCCGGCCAGTCCAATCAACGCATTGTCATTTATGAACTCGGAAATGCGCGCTCTGCTTACAAGTCCATAACCGCCGACGATATGCCCAACCCATCCAAGGTTATATATCAGAACAAGACTGAGCGGCAGCGCCGCCGCCGCAACGAACGGCGGGATCATACGCCCCGCCCACCACAGCGCATAGAAAGCCAGTCCCGCAGCCAAGATGGCGTCCGGCGGACGGTTGCATGCGATGAGCGCACAAAGCAGTCCCGCGGATACTACACGCATCGAACTGCGCGGGCCGGTGAGTACCAGCAGCATCGCGACTATCATAAGTTGCGCCAACCCGTGCATCCACAGCGCTTGGCTGCTGATGACCCAGGTCGTTGTGCCGAACGCGAACGTAAGCGCGAGCAGCGCGGCGGTTCCCGGTCCGGTCCGTCGCCGCATCAAAAGGTAAAGCAATATGACCGACGCAGTAGCAAGAAGAGATGCGCACAGCTTCTCCATGATTCTTGCTAAATAATCCTGTAGGAGCGGATCCCAGTTTCGGGCGGCGAGATAGGCAATTGCGGGCAGATACAACGGCGCCATCACCACCGGAACCACGATAGGATAGAAGGAAACCAGATGATTGCCTCGTCCTGCCTGGACCCACCAGGCGCGGTCGGCCCCGCCGGCAGAGGCTGAAATCGTGCGCCCTTGCGCAACCCAGTTGGCAATCGGGTCCAACACCACGGCGTGATGACGCCAGATAGAGAAAGGAAGGTATCGTGCAGCGTACGTGTCAACTGCCGTTATCGCGCGGAGATTCGCATTGTAGATAAGAAAAGACGCGAGCCCGAGCAATACACAGATCGCAACATCCCGCCGCAAGAAAATCCGCCTCTTGCTCGACGACAAGCCCGGTCCTGATGCGCCAGAATTCGGCTCCATGAACGTCATACGCCCTGGTCACTCCCTCGTCGGCGCCATCGGAGCCTTCAGGCTGCGCAGACTTGCTTGTCGTCAATAAAACACGCGGATGAACCGTACAATAGAAACGAGAAGTTGCTGCGGTTTTCGGTCAGAGCGGCAGCTCGACCAGCAGTCACCTGGGGGTGGCTTCGGCCCTCACAAGCACAAATCTCGCGTGCCAGCCACCCCCTTCGCAATGTCACTGCCGGGTGTCTCTCACCCGGCGCTCGTCAGCCTCGGCCATCAACGTGACCATTTCGGCAAACGCGGTTTTCGACTTCCATCCCAACAGGTCGCGCGCCTTTTCGGCATTGCCGCGCATAGATCCCAAGTCGACAGGACGCATCAATCGCGGATTGATTCTGACGATGGTTCGCCCGCTCTTTAGATCGAAGGCATGCTCCGCTGTGCCCGTCCCTCTGAAATCGAGATCGAATCCCAGGGCCGCCCCCGCAAGCGTTGCAAATTCGCGGACCGAGTGGGTTTCGCCGGTCGCCAGTACATAGTCGTCGGCGTTCTCGCTTCTCACAATTTGCCACATGCCTTCCACGTAATCGGGAGCGTATCCCCAATCGCGGCACGCATCCAAATTTCCCAGTTCGAGGACGTCGAGCAGGCCGTGCTTGATCCTGGCTAAGCCGACGGTAATCTTGCGGGTTACGAACTCTTCGCTGCGTAACGGTGACTCATGACTGAACATTATTCCGGCTGATGCATGAAGACCGTAAGCTTGACGATAGTTCACGGTCATCCCGTGCGCGAATAATTTAGCAACACCGTAAGGAGTTTGGGGCTGAAATCGTGAAGCTTCGTTTCTCGATGTCGCGCCGGCATTGTCAAACATCGCCGAAGTCGAAGCCTGAAAAAAGCGTGCCGCAGGATTTACGATCCTTAATGCTTCCAAAATTCGCGCGGCTCCCATGCCGCTGCAATCGCTGACGAAGAGCGGTTGTTCGAACGAAGATTGAACCGAACTCTGCGCAGCAAGATTGTACACCTCTGCCGCACCAATACGTTCCACCGCCCGCACGATCGTTTCAAATTCCAAGAGGTCGAGACCAATCAGTTCAATCTCGGAGGAAATGGTCAGTTCCTCGAGACGCGACATATTGACAGCCGAGGTTTGGCGGACCGCACCGAGCACGTGATAACCCTTCTCAAGGAGAAATCGGGCTAAATAGGCACCGTCCTGCCCGGTCACTCCAGTTATCAATGCTCGTGGCGCCACGTTCACGGTTCTCCGCTTTAGCCGATTGTAGGTTCTCTTCGATTAAGTCTGCGTGTTTTGCAAACATATTTTCCTGTCTCGCGGTGAGAATTGGAGATGTTGCCACGCCGCCTTGATCGGGCAGGCCTGCAACGGCGTGATGGTATTCGATGACGTTATTCGCAATCCACGCCTTCGGATATGCCACCGATCTGCTTGCGGCGATGCTGAGGGGGAAAACCCATCTTTTGACGTCGAAATAGCGCACCCGGCGTTCCCGCCGCAACGGCGGGCCGTTTACGAGACCAGCGAACGGCCGCACCGATCCATCCCTGATCTTTGACCTCCGAGCTTCCTATGAAGCCTTTATTCCATCCATCGGAACTTGTCTCTTCATCGTTGGTTCTGTTGTTCGACTTTGTGCGGTGTACGGCGCGCGGCGCGGGCGTATTCGCTTTTCAACACCGTAGCCTGTGAGGAGAAAGATATGCCCTTCATCGAGACCAAAGATGGCGTGCAGCTTCATGTCAAAGATAGCGGCAATGGCCGTCCCGTCCTGCTGATTCACGGGTGGCCTCTGACAGGCGATATGTTCGAGTATCAGTCGCTGGCGCTGCTGGAGGCCGGCTATCGCGTGATCACCTATGATCGCCGCGGCTTTGGTCAGTCGGGGCATCCATTCGAGGGCTATGATTACGATACCTTCGCCGACGATCTCGCCGCCGTACTTGATAAGCTGGATATTCAAGGCGCAAATCTGGTGGGTTTCTCGATGGGCGGCGGCGAGATCGCCCGCTATTTGTCGCGGCACGGAGCCAAGCGCGTGGCCAAAGCGGTCTTGATCAGCTCGGTTGTTCCGTATCTTTTGAAGGATACCAGCAATCCCGACGGCGTTGATCAAAGCGTCTTTGACGACATGAAGAAACAAATTCGAAAAGACCGTTTTGCGTTTCTGCAGACCTTCAGCAAGATGTTTTACGGGGTGGGCTTCGTGAGCAGCCCCGTGAGCGATGCCGTGCTTGATTGGACGTTCATTCTGGCCGTGATGGCCAGCCCGAAAGCCACGCTCGCTTGCGTCGATGCGTTCGGCGAAACGGATTTCCGCAAGGACCTCGCCGCCTTCACGATTCCGACGCTCGTGATCCATGGTACCGCCGACAAGACGGTGCCGATCGATCCCACCGGCCGCGCCGCCGCCAAAAGCATCGCGGGTGCCAAGCTGGTGGAATATGACGGTGAGCCGCACGGCCTGTTCGCGACCGTTCCGGACCGGCTGAACGCTGACCTGATCGGCTTTATCGGTTGATGCATCGACGCAGCAGCAGGCTGAAGAGACGATCAGATCAGCGGTTGAACATGACGGCAATATCAGGGCATCGCTGGAATTGGGAGGTGATGGTCCTTCGTCACATGGCTCGCTCCGCCGACAACTTCTGAAGACCCCGTGATGAAGCCCCAGCGGTTGGGCGGCCGTAACGCATGTATAACGCCGGCAACACGGCGAGCGTCAACAATGTGGCGCTGATCAGTCCTGCGATGACGACGGTCGCGAGGGGCTTCTGCACCTCGGCACCGGTACCCGCAGAAAAGGCCATCGGCAGGAAGCCGAGGGAAGCTACCAGCGCCGTCATCACGACGGGACGAAATCGCGTCAGCGCGCCCTCTTCGATTGCCTCTGCCAGCGGCATGCCCCCATCGCTCAACTGGCGGATGAAGCTGAGCATAACGAGCCCATTGAGCACGGCGATCCCTGAAAGCGCGATAAAGCCGACCGCGGCCGAGATCGAGAACGGCATGCCGCGCAACCAAAGCGCCAACACACCGCCGGTCAGCGCCAACGGCACCGCGCTGAACACAAGCAGTGCATCACGCGCCGAGCCCATCGCGCTCAAGAGGAGCAGAAAGATCACGACGAAGCAGGCGGGAACAACGATGGCCAGGCGCCGGCGCGCTGCGGCGAGGTTTTCGGACTGGCCGCCCCAGGTGACCCAGTAGCCGGCCGGCAGCTTCACATTGAGCGCAACGCGCTGCTGAGCCTCCTCGGCGACCGAGCCGAGATCGCGACCGCGCACATTCGCGGTCACGACGATGCGGCGCTTGCCGTTCTCGCGGCTGATCTGGTTCGGTCCTTCCGCGAAGGTGAATTTTGCGACGCGGTTGAGCGGTACACTCTGCACCGGCGCATTCGGGGTCGGCTTCGGCAGTGCGACGGGCAAATTGCTCAGCGCCTCCAGATCGGCGCGCACGCTTTCCGGCAACCGTACGACGATCTCGAAACTACGGTCGCCCTCGAAGATCACGCCGGCCTCCTGGCCGCCGACCGCCGCACCGATCACATCCTGCACCGCCGAGACGCTCAGGCCCCGCCGCGCGATCGCGGCCTTGTCCACCTTGATCTCCAGCACCGGCAGGCCGCCGATCTGCTCGATCTTGACGTCGGCGGCGCCGCGCACGCTACGCAAATTCGCCGCGACGTCGTTGGCCGCGCGCAGCATCGGCTCAAAGTCGTCGCCGAATATTTTAACCGCTATGTCGCCGCGCACGCCGGCCAGGAGTTCGTTGAAGCGCATCTGGATCGGCTGGGTGAACTCATAGACATTACCTGGCAGGCGATTAACGGCCTTGGAAATCTCTTCGATCAGCACCTCCTTGGTCATGGAGCGGTCCGACCAGGCGTCGTGCGGCTTCAGGATGATGAACGGATCGGCCGCGTTCGGCGGCATCGGATCGCTCGCCATCTCCGCCGTTCCCGTCTTGGAGAACACAAAGGCGACTTGCGGGAAGCGGCTTATGGTCTTCTCGACCGCGAGCTGCATCGCCTGCGACTGCGTCAGGGAGGTGCTGGGGATACGCAGCGCATGCATGGCAATATTCTTCTCATCCAGTGAAGGAATGAACTCCTGGCCGAGCCTGAAGAAACTGGACAGCGCAATGGCGAACAGCACGACGGCAGCGGCGATGACGGGCACCGGCGCGGCCATGGCGTAACGAAGCAGTGGGCGGTAGGCGCGCTTTAGCACCGTGACAAAGCGGTTTTCGGTCTCCTGCACGCGACCCGACAGGCTAATCGCGATCAGCGCCGGGACGAGCGTCAGCGACAACACGAAGGCGGCGCCGAGCGCCAGGATCACCGTAAGCGCCATCGGCTCAAACATCTTGCCTTCGACTCCGGTGAACGTCAGGAGCGGTACATAGACCAGCAGGATGATCGCCTGGCCGTAGAGGCTCGGCTTGACCATTTCAGAGGTCGAAGCGCGTACGGTAGTAAGGCGTTCCTCCCGCGTCAGAATGCGGCCAAGTTCGCGCTGCTTCCCGGCAAGATGGCGTAGGCTGTTTTCGGTGATAATCACGGCACCGTCGACAATCAGGCCAAAATCGAGCGCGCCGAGGCTCATCAGATTGGCGCTAATCCGCCCCTGCCACATTCCGATCGCGGTCATCAGCATGGAGAGCGGGATGACCAGCGCCGTGATCAGCGCGGCGCGGAAATTGCCGAGCAGCAGGAACAGCACGGCGATCACGAGCAGTGCGCCCTCGCTGAGGTTCTTGGCGACCGTGCCGATGGTGGCATCCACGAGCTCGGTGCGATCCAGCACGGTCGTGACCTCGACGCCCCGCGGCAACGTTGGTGCAATGGCACGCAGCTTTGCATCCACCGCCGACGAAACGGTGCGGCTGTTGGCCCCGATCAGCATCAGCGCGGTGCCGACCACGGCTTCGCGGCCGTTCTCGCTGGCGCTCCCGGTGCGAGTCTCGCCGCCGACCGAGACGGTGGCGAGATCGCGCACGCGCACCGGAACGCCGCCGCGGGTGGTGACGACGACGGAGCCGAGTTCCTCCCTGTTTTCCAGCCGCCCGCCGGAGCGCACCACGATGCCCTCGCCGTTGCGCTCAATGTAGCGAGCGCCGCGGCTCACATTGTTAGCCTCGACAGCTTTGGCGACATCGGAAAAGGTAAGACCGAGCGCGATCAGCTTCGCAGCATCCGGATTGACCTGGTACTGCTTGAGATATCCGCCGATCGAATCGACGCCGGCAACGCCCGTCACCAGCTTGATCTGTGGCTTGACCATCCAGTCCTGCACGGTACGCAAGTACGCGTTCTTCTCGACATCGCTGTCGAGCATCTGCCCTTCAGGCGTAAGGAAGCGGCCGTCGCGCTGCATGCCGGGCTTGCCGTCACGATCAGCGAACCTGTCGGCGAAATGCACGGTCCACATGTAGATTTCGCCCAGCCCCGTCGAGACCGGGCCGATCCGCGGCTCGATGCCCTCGGGCAGGCGAGCGCGGATCTCGGTCAGCCGCTCGCCGATCTGCTGGCGGGCAAAGTAGATATCGGTGCGCTCGGTGAAGACGGCGGTAACCTGCGAAAAGCCGTTGCGGGACAGCGAGCGCGTGCTTTCGAGACCCGGCGCGCCGGCCAGCGACGTCTCGATCGGGAAGGTAATCTGTTTCTCGATCTCGACCGGCGACAGCGCGGGTGCAACGGTGTTGATCTGCACCTGTTTGTTGGTGATGTCGGGCACGGCGTCGATCGGCAGCTTTATCAGCGCAAAGGCGCCGGAGGCGGCCGCGATAATACCAAGTGTGACGACGGCCCAGCGCCTGCGGATGGCGAAATCGATGATCCCCTCGATCATGTTAGTGCTCATGTTCCGTTTCGGCCTTTTCCAGCTCGGCCTTCAGCGTGAAAGTGTTGACGACCGCATAGATTTCGCCCGGCGTAAGGCCGCTTACGATCTCGACGTCGTCGTCGTCCTCACGGCCGGTGCGCACCGGGCGCGCTTCAAAGCCATCGCTGTCGCGCAAGAACAGAGTCGGTACCCCCTTGATGGTTTGCAGCGCCTTACGCGGCACGATCACTTTTGAGGCGTGATCGCCGACCGGGATTTCGGCTGTTACGAAGGTGCCGGGCTTCCAACGGTGGTCGGGGTTCGGCAGGCTAGCGATAACGCGCGCATTACGGGTCTCGCGGTCGAGCAGCGGGCTGACGAAGACGACCCTCGCGCTCACTTCTCCCTCAATGCCGATCGCCCGAACGCTGACGGAACCGCCCTCGCGTACCGACGCGATGTCCTCCGGCGAGACCGCGAGATCGACCCAGATGTTATCGAGATTGACGATGACGAAGAGCTCGCTCTCCTGCCCCTCGCGGCCGATCAATCCGCCAACATCCACGCGGCGATCCGAGACGCGACCTGAGATCGGCGCACGCAAATACTGCTTACGCAGGCTCTCTGGCGGCTGGTTCGGCAGGTCGCCGACCTCGCTTTCCGACAGTCCCAATGCGAACAGCTTTTGTCGCGCGCCATCGAGCTTAATCTGCGCCTCGTTGGCGGCGAGCTGGGTGCGAAGGAATTCATTCTCCGAGAGCGCGCGAGATTCGATCAGTACTTTCTGACGCATGTAGATGGTTTGCCTCAGCTCGCTGGTGACGCGCGCGGCGAGATACTCGCTCTTGGCATCGGCAACCTCGCCGCTCTCTATGGTAGCAACAATGTCACCCTTCGCGACACTGTCGCCGAGTTTCTTGTGCAGTTCGGCGACGGTGGCAAGCACGCGCACGGAAACGCGGGCAATGTGGTCGGCGTCGGGGATCAGGGAGCCCGGCGCGAGGAAATGACGGCGGAGCGTGCCGCCCTTAGCTTCCGCGACCGTGATACCGGCGTCGCGGATCTGCTGCTCGGTGAGCGCGAGGCACGGCGGGCGATCCTCATGACCATGCGCATCTTTGGACGCACGGCCCGTCCCGGCATGATCATGGCCGCTCGTGAGCGACACCGGCCATCCGGTTGTTGCCGCGAGCCCGATAATAGCCGCGATGCCGGCAGCCACGCCGGCGACAAAGATAGGAATCCGTTTCATCTGCGCCTTCCCGCTGCACGCGTCCGCTTCGGCTCGCGCGCCTTTTCGATCCATCAAAGCGAGGGACGCTCCGGCGCACTGTTCGCGGCGAAGCTTGATCGGCCGTCGGGCCGATCAGACGCGGGGCGGCTTAAAGAGCAAGGCCAGATCGGCTGAGTCGGAAGCGAAAACGGTCGCGGCGCAGTGACCGCGCGTAACATATTCGATCGTCACCGCATCGCCCTGCGGGGCGACGGTCGTGACATGAGCAAGGCAATGGTCCCCATGCGGCGCTGCGCCCTCGTCGGGAGTGACCTTGCCGGCGGCGTCGCAACTTGCTTGCGCGACAACGACGGTTGCCATGCCGTCGTTGCTATCCAAACTCCAGCCGTGGAAGAACGACAGCACCAGCGCGAACGAAATCAGTGCGGCGAGAAGGCTGCGCCAGCAGCTCGCGCGTTGTAAGTCCAGTCGAACCGCAACGTCCGGTGCCATTCGGGTTAATTAACGTCCATCGGATGCCTTTACAAGGCGAGAACACCAGCGAACAGTATAACATATGGAAGCCATAGCGACGCGGCATTTGATATCGGAGTTGGCGCCAGAACGGACATACGCGGTCTAAACCGGAATGTCGCCTTTGGTTCATTTGCGGATGCAAAGCCCGCTATTGGCAGGCTTTTCTGCTACCCTCACCGGCCAACTTCCATCCGGGCGTGATCGTTGCGCTATCCGTCGAGGACAACGTGTAGATCGTCGGATTGCTGTCGGCAGCGCTCGGGAAAGTCTGCGCGCTGGGCGGCGCCGTGGGTCCGGCCGGCGTGCTGATCTGCAGCGTGCCCGCCGGATTGGTCACCGCGCCGGTCAAAACCGCCGCATTGCCGGCTGTGTCCGTGATACTCCCGCCCTTGAGGTTGGCCGCGATGACCGTCAGGCTCGGGGTGTTCTGGCCGGCCGCGACCGTGTAGGCGAATGCCAATGCACTGGTGCCGGAACCTCTTTCGTGCCGGGCGCCTGGGTGCCCGCGTTGATCGTCTTAATGGCCGACAGATCGGTGTTGGCCGCAACCTTGACTGAGTCGGCAGCCAATGACAGGACCACGTTTTCGACCCCGATTAGCCCTGGACCTTGGGCCTTACGCCTACGAAGTTCCATTGGCTCACATCCGGTTTCAGACATTCGCCACAAAGCTCGGCGACACCTCCGCGAGTTGCAGCCGGAGGCTACCGTGATCCGCTATTCGCTGGATGAACTACGTCAGCGCTATGTTATTGAGGGCAGGCCGCTGGAGGCGAGCCTCCAAGAAATCCTGCGCGCCGACACCCGCGCGGGAGCGCGCGCTATCCTTGCCTCGATCGAAAAGCGCCGCTTTGAGAACCGGGCTGAAGGGCAGCGGCTTCGCAAGATGCTGCGCTTTGAGACGCTTCTGTGGGATGAGGGGCAGGATGCCGTTGCGGGCGTCGACGAGGCCGGAATGAGCCCGCTTGCAGGACCCGTCTCCGCTGCCGCGGTTATCCTGAAGCCCGGCACGCGCATCAGCGGTATCGACGACTCGAAAAAGCTGGATGCGAATTCGCGTGAGGCTCTTGCGATGGAAATCAAAGAAAAGGCGGCTTCATGGTCTGTCGCGTTTGTCGAAGTCGAGGAGATCGACACCATCAACATCTACTGGGCGGGCATTCTCGCAATGCGGCGGGCTGTTGAAGGCCTGGGAGTAGTCCCGCAGCATCTCCTGATCGACGCGAAACGTCTGAAAGAGATAGCAATCCCGCAGCAGGCGATTATCAAGGGCGACGCGAAGTCCGCCAGCATCGCGGCTGCCTCCATTCTTGCGAAGGTCTCGCGCGATGCGCTGATGCGAACGCTCGACACGCGTCATCCCGGCTACGGCTTCGCCGATCACAAGGGTTATCCTGTTCGCGCTCACTACGACGCCTTAGCTCGGCTTGGTGCGTGTCCTGCACATAGACGTTCGTTTGGCCCTGTGCGCAAGATCCTCGGCTTGCCGCCGCTACCGCCCTGGCCCTTGGCATCAGAACGCGCCGGTGCCGCGTCAGGACCGGAGGCATAAGCCCTGCAGCCGCGGTTGCATGGAAACGCCGTGCCGGACTCTGCTGTATAGTTCACCCTTTCTGTTTTTCTTGTGCGCTTCTTCCATCGGAGCTTTTAGAGCGTTCTTCAAAGCGATCAGCGCCCTTAGCCAGATCGCGTCCCGTCTTGCTCTCGGTTTTCGCTTCTTCCTTAGCAGTCGCCTCGCGCAAGCCTTCAGCGGCGCGTTCCCCCGCTTTTGACGATTTATGTTCGTTATTCATTTGATGCTCCTTCCCTGATAAACATGCTCCAAATGCTTCCTTGTCTATCCCAGTGAAAATTTCCAATCAGCTCGCTTGAACATTGTTCCAGTTATTCCGTCGGAAGCTCGTGGCATGACGTAATGGTGACCTCAGTCGAGCGGCGCGGTCCATTGTCGCAAAACGGCGGAAAACCCGACATCGAACATTCAAGCAGCAAGTCCGATAAGAGCCAAGAGGCGACATTGGTGACTGTGCCCATTGCCGCTGTTATCGGCTTTGTGCCAAAATCACTCGATGCAAATACAAGAAGCTATACCGGAAGATGCGCCCGCTGCCTGCATTGTGTTGAAGCGATCAATAGCAGAGCTCTGTGAAGTTGACCACCGAAATGACCCCTTCATCTTGGCGCAATGGTTGGGCAATAAGACCCACGAGAATTTTTGTTCTTGGGTCAATCAAACTGACAACTCGGTGCTTGTGGCTGTCGAAGATCAGCACGTCCTAGCGGTCGGATCGGTAACAGATGCGGGAACGATTGGCCTTAACTACGTATCGCCAGATGCGAGATTTCGGGGAGTTAGCCGCGCCCTGCTGCGGGCACTAGAAATGCGAGCCGCGGAAAAAGGCAATAGTCGGTGCAACCTGACGAGCACCGAAACCGCTCGCCGATTTTACTTGTCCAACGGCTACGTCGAAAATGGATCACCCGTTGGTGGGTTTGGAACGACTTCTGGTTATCCAATGACCAAGGCCTTGCTTGGTTCGATTGGCAAAAGCTAGCTACTTCCGAAGTCCGCTTCGGGTCAATTAGCGGACGTCGCCGCTCCTTCACGGCATGTCCGCTTTGCTGCTGAAACCAGACGTTCAACCGCACCCAAAAAGTTTAGACTGCGTCCCACACCATGGAGTGCTGATCGCGCCAGTCTCCGGCTTTCGTTTCTGGAAAATGGGAGATTCGGGTGTCTGCCAGAGACTTTCGCGTATTTCGCTCACAAATAGTCGAATTTCGGAGCATAGAGACGGAAGTAGAATTTGCACAAGCCCGCATTTGGCGGCGTTTTAGGATTTTCCGCTACGCTATTCTGGAGTGACTGCCTGGCTGGCGACGCAGTGCTGATCGCGCCTGTCTCCGGGAGAATTCCCTGCAAACAGGGAATTTTACAGGGAATTTCGCGATTTTGAGGCTTCAGACCCTTTTGTTGATGTCAGAAACCGCTGCGCTGCAGTCATTTTTCACATAATTCCCTAAGCGCCGTAACAGGGAAAATATTTCGTATAACAGGGAATTTTTGGCGCGAACAGGGAATTGCGCCTGACGAAAATCACGCGCAGCTCGGATGAATAAATCCTACCTTTCCGTTGTGGTGTCGCTGCCTCGGCCTTAAGCGTGCCATGCCGCGGCCACCGTGTTTTGAAGGGCCGTATCGTTCGGAATCTGATGCAAGGTGCTCGCAGTCGGATCAAAGCCCGCATGACTGCCCGAATATGCCGCCATGGCCTGGACCAGTTGCGAAATCTGGTTGTCCAGCTTCAGGCTGCCTGCCGTGAATACTTCGCTCGCCTGGTTACCGCTGTTGAACCAGCCATCGAGCGTGGTCTGATCGTTGGTCCCGATGACGTCGATCTGCAGATTGTTTCCCGACTGCAGGAACCAGAGATTCTGATCGGTCACATTCCCTGTAAAATCGAATTCATTACTGATGCCACTGGAATAGTCCGGCGTGATCGTCACGCTGTCGGTGGGAGACAATGTGTAGATATTGGGTCCGCTCTCGATCAAACTTGCGGAATTCGGCGCACTCGGCGGCGCCATCATCCCCGCGGGAGTGCTGATTTGTAGCGTACCTGCTGGATTGGTCACGGCACCGGTCAGAACCGCAGCATTGCCTGCTGTATCAGTGATGGTCCCGCCATTCAGATTGGCCGCCGTGACCGTCAGGTCGGGCGTATTTTGCCCAGCCGCGACCGTATAGGTGAAAGCCAGCGCGGTGGTGCCGGAACCACCGCTATAGGTGCCGATCCCCCCGTCGTTCAGCGTGAGCGTCGGCGTGCCGCCGGTCGTAGTCACCAGGCCGGCCTCGCTCAAGTTGACCGTCAGCGTCACCACTGCCCCAACACCCAGCGTACCGTTTCCGGACGTGATGCCGGGTCCCGACGTGGCAACCGAGCTCACGGTCGGGGTGGTGGTATCGATTTTCAGGGTGCCAGCCGGGTTGGTGACTGCACCCGTGACCACAGCCGTGTTGCCGGCGAGGTCCTTGATGGTCGCTGTGCCCAGATTGAACGCGGTAACGGTAAGATCGGCCGTGTTCTGCCCGGCCGCTACCGTATAGTTGAAGGCCAGCGCGCTGGTCCCCGATCCGCCGGTGTAGGTCGCAACGCCGCCATCGTTGAGCGTCAGCGTCGGCGTGCCGCCGGCGACAACCACGCTTTCGTTGAAGTTGAGGATCAGCGTCACCACCTTGCCGGCATTCAGCGAGCCGGTGCCGGCGGTAATGCCGGCTCCCGATGTCACCACGGAGCTTACCGTGGAAGCCGTCGTGTCGATCTGCAGCGTGCCGGCAGGATTGGTGGCCGCGCCGGTAAAGACACCTGCGTTGCCTGCGGCATCCTTGATGGTGCCGCCGTTGAGGTTCAGCGCCGTCACCGAGAGATCAGGCGTATTCTGCCCGGCCGCCACCGTGTAGGTGAAAGCCAGCGCCGCTGTTCCGGAGCCGGACGCGTAGGTCGCGCTGCCGCCGTCGTTCAACGTGAGGGTCGGCTTGCCCCCCGTGGTGACGACAGTCACGTTCTCGCTGAAGTTCGCCGTCAGCGTGACGACCTTGCCGGCGTTCAGGACGCCGGTACCCGCCGTGATACCCGTACCCGATGTTGCCACCGAGTTTACGCTCGGCGAGGTGGTGTCGATCTGCAACGTGCCGGCGGGATTTCCGGTAATGACCGCGGTATTGCCGGCCGCATCCTTCACGGTGCCGCCATTGAGATTGAGCCCGGTCACCGTGAGGACGGGCGTGTTCTGCCCAGCTGCCACGGTATAGGTAAAGGTCAGGGCCGTCGTGCCCGAGCCGCTGGTGTAGGTCGCCACACCACCGTCGTTCAACGCAAGGCTCGGCGTGCCGCCGGTCGTTGTCACGGTCGCGGCTTCATTGAGCGTTGCCTTGAGCGTGACGACCTTGCCGGCATTGAGGATGCCGCTGCCCGACGTGATGCCGGTACCGGTCGCCGCAATGGATGTCGCCGTTGGCGCATTTCCGTCAATGAGCAGGATGCCGGCAGGATTGGTAACCGCGCCGGTGAGCACGGCCGCATTGCCGCCGGCATCCTTGATGGTGCCGCCGTTGAGGTTGAGCGCGGTTACAGTCAGATCCGAGGTGCTCTGTCCTGCAGTCACCGTATAGCTGAAGGTCAATGCACCGGTGCCCGAGCCGCCGGTATAGGTGGCAACGCCGCCGTCGTTCAGCGCCAGATTCGGGGCGCCACCAGAAGTATTGACGCTGACGCTCTCGCTGAAGTTTACCGTTAGCGTTACGACCTGGCCCAGGATGACGTTGCCGCTGCCTGGCGATGTCGTGACCGAGCTCACGGTTGGAGCAGTGGTGTCGACCACCAGAATGCCGGCCGGATTGCCGGCCGCTCCGGTGACGACGGCCGTGTTTCCGGCGACGTCCTTGATGGTGCCGCCGTTCAGATTAAGCGCGGTGACGGTGAGATCCGACGTGTTCTGTCCTGCCGCAACTGTGTAATTGAAGGTCAGCGCGCCGGTGCCGGATCCGCCGGTGTAGGTGGCTGTGCCGCCATCGTTCAACGTCAGGGTCGGCGTGCCGCCGGTCGTGGTGACCACCACGTTCTCGCTGAAGTTCGCCGTCAAGGTGACGACGGTGCCAACGCCGACCGTGCCGCTCCCGGACGAAATGCCGGTGCCGCTGGTCGTGACCGAGCTCACGGTCGAGGCTGTCGTATCGATCTGCAGCGTGCCGGCAGGATTGGTGGCGGCTCCGGTTACGACCGCCGTATTGCCCGCGGCATCCTTGATGGTCGCGCCGTTGAAGTTGAGCGCGGTCACCGCGAGATCCGGGGTATTCTGGCCGGCCGCGACGGTGTAGGTGAAGGTCAAGGCAGTGGTGCCGGAACCGCCGGTATACGTCGCCGTGCCGCCATCGTTGAGCGTCAGCGTTGGCGTGCCGCCGGTGGTGTTGACGGTTACGTTCTCGGTAAAGTTTGCGGTGAGCGTGACCACCTTGCCGGCATTGAGAACGCCGCTACCCGCCGTGATGCCCATGCCCGACGCCGCGATCGAACTGACTGTCGGCGCAACGCCATCGACCACCAGAACACCGGCCGGATTGGTCACCGCGCCTGTCACGACAGCGGCGTTGCTGGCGACGTCCTTGATTGTCCCGCCATTCAGATTCAGCGCCGTCACGGTGAGATCGGCCGTGCTCTGCCCCGCCGCCACCGTGTGGCTGAAGGTCAACGCGCTGGTGCCTGAGCCACCGGTATAGGTCGCACTTCCGCCGTCGCTCAAGGTCAGCGTCGGCGTTCCGCCGCTGGTATTGACCGTCACGTTCTCGTTGAAATTCACCGTCAGCGTCACAACGGCGCCGGTGATGACCGTCCCGCTGGCCGGCGAGGTGGTAACGGACGACACCGTCGGCGCGGACGTATCGACCAGTAGTGTACCGGCCGGGTTGGTGGTTGCGCCGCTGAGCACTGCGGCATTCGCCGCGGCATCCGCGATCGTCCCGCCGTTCAGGTTGAGGCCCGTTACCGTGAGATCGGAGGTGTTCTGCCCGGCGCCGACCGTATAGCTGAAAGTCAAGGCGCTCGTGCCGGTCCCCCCGGTATAGGTCGCCACGCCGCCGTCGTTTAGCGACAATGTCGGGGTGCCCCCCGTCGTGTTGACGAGGACGTTCTCGCTGAAGTTCACCGTCAAGGTCACAACGCCGCCGAGACCGACAGCACCGTCTCCCGACGCGATGCCGGCACCGGATGCGGTGACCGAGCCGACGGTGGGCGCGATGAAATCGAACGAGAGCGCCGAGACACTGCTACCATCCCCGAACTGAATCTGGCCGATGCCGCTGGTCACCGTTCCGTTTACCGTTGCATAGTCGTTATGGATGATGACGGTATCGGTCGCATCGCCGTTGATGTTCACGATCAGGTCGCCGGAGCTGTTCGACTGGAACGAAACATCGCCGGCGGTCAGACCGGAGCCCATTTGAAGGGTGCCCGTCCCACCATTCAGCGTGACATCGAGCCGGCCGGTGCCCCGGTTGTATTTGACGATGTTGGTACCATTGCCTCCGGAGGATGAGTTGCCGAAAATAACGGTCCCGCTTCCGGCCGTGATCTCGAAAACGTTGGCGCCGTAGTTGCTGCCGGTCA